>CAMGTC010000016.1 GCA_946061765.1 uncultured Treponema sp. | reverse complement strand
GAATTAAAATTTTTACAGGGAAATGGAGATTTTAAAATACCTCTTTTTGTAAATAATGAAAAAACTAATGGTATATTCTATCTTGAAGTTTTATATCCAATAGATCACTTACCGGTAGAAGATATTAAATATATTCCTACTTTAGCTTCTACTATAACAAATCTTGGTTGGGCAGGAAAAGATTGGGATCAGTGTATAACCGATTGCGGCTGTATAATGGGCGAT
The DNA here is from genome assembly GCA_946061765.1 of uncultured Treponema sp. Lineage (GTDB taxonomy): Bacteria > Spirochaetota > Spirochaetia > Treponematales > Treponemataceae > Treponema_D. The sequence goes on along the minus strand of CAMGTC010000016.1, from coordinate 19,905 downwards.
ATCTGGGGAAGATACTGTAAAGGTTTTGTTGACCAGGTAGAAGATTGCCAGAAAATTGCAAGAGAATACCAAAAATATAATTTTATGGATAGAAATTGGATTGGTATTTCATGTAAAGCCTTATCAAGCAAGGCTAAAGAATCAATTGAAATGCTTTCAGAAATAATTACCAGAATGGATTTTGCAGATCAAAAGCGATTTGATCAATTACTTCTGGAAATTAAGGCCGAAAAGAAGTCTTCTTTAGTTTCTATGGGACGTGATTATGCAGTTAAAAGAGCAAAATCAAGTTTAAATACAAATGATGCTATAAACGAAATTTTTTCTGGATTAACTCAACTGGAGACAATTGCTTCTTTTGAAAAAGATTCTGTTTTTGTTTTAAGAAAACTGGAAGAAATTTACCAGGCTTGTTTAAAAGAAGGTGGAATTATTCATATAACTGCAGATAAAGAATCTTTAGATAAAATTCTTCCATTGCTGGATTCTTTTGTAAAAAAAGCAGATATAAAAGAATTGTCAAAAGCTAAAATCCATCAGCTGGATGAATATTTACCTTGTATTTATCAAAGCCTGGATTCACTTGGAAATGATTGTGAACAGGATATCCAAATCGAATCACAAACTGGTTATGCAGTAACAGTTTCTCCTTGCTCTGGGCCTCTTACAAAAGAAGCTTTAGCTGAAATGGTATTTGCTGAATGGTTTTCATCACATAGCCTTTGGGATAAAATACGAACTACAGGTGGAGCCTATGGGGCTTATGCCTCGGTAGATTCTTCAAGCCAACTATTTACTATGTCTTCTTACAGAGATCCAAATCCTCTTAATACCGTTAAAGTTTTTATAGAAGCTTTAAAAGAAATAAAATCTGGTAAAGTTCAAATCTCTGATGATGATATTCAAAAGACAATTGTTTCATGCTACGGAGATGCAATTGTTCCTCAGACAGCAAGGGGCAGGGGAGCAAGAGCCTTTGAAAGATTTATTTATGGAGTTACTCCAGAGCTTATTCAAAGAAAACTTGATTTGTTATTTTCATTAAAGACAGAGGATATTAGAAAAGCTTCAGATAGACTTTACGAGGGGTGCAAAAAATTATACAGAAAAGTTATTTTTTGTGATAAATCAGTACAAACTTGTGGCAAAAATATCAGAATTCCTTTATAATTTTATTATCATCGAGCGTGGAGGAATTATTGTATGGATAAAAAGATTAAGAAATGCATTGAAATGATGCGTGATTTAGTTTCTGCTGTTCAGGGAGCACCTTTTCCAGGTGGAGATTTGAAGTCAGAATTATATGAAATCTGGTATGAACATGCTCAGAAATCTGCTGTAGAGTGTTTTGAATTTTTAAATGATAATTTTCCATCAGATAAAACAGATGTAAATAAAAAACTCGATAAACTCTTTAAATAATTGCATTTATTTATCTCACTAAAAAATATTATTTTGTAATATCCAGAGGAAATCTTAACGAAAGTTAAGTTTTCCTTTTTTTTTGCCGAAATTATAACAAGGTTTAAAATAATGAAGGATATTTTATAATTTATGAGCTGCTCTAAAAAAATGTTAAAATATATTAAATATGGACTCTCTTCTTCAACGAAAAAAATAGGTGTAAATTACTGGCGTTTTTTCTTTAATGGAGTTTCTTCAGAATCTTCAAGAGATCAAATGTTTTATATTGAATTTGAAATGATTAATCCCTGGCTTTCGCCAAAAGATATTGTTTTAGGCTACAGTTCAAGGGTAACTATAAAAGAAGAAGATTTACAATACGCACTTGCAGGAACTGAATCAGCTAAAAACCTTCAAACAGAATCCATTTTACAACCTTCTTATTGTGTTTTTAGAGTAGGTATGCTTGGAGAAAAATCAAAACAGATATGTTCATACTTTCCTGTAAAAGACGTAAAATTTAATCCAAAAACTTTTGAATTTGAAATTGGTAATAAATATTTTTCTTCAAATAAACTTTCGGGTTTTGTTAATGTAACAGAAAAATTTCATGATGAATGTCCTGAATTAATGTGTGACCCAGGAAATGCAAACTGGAATATCAGTTATGAAATTTTATCAGAAAGTACTTCCGGACTCAAAAATGATGGAAATCGCTGGTTCCCATGTGGACTAAAAACTGAATATAGTGGAAAAATAAATTTTGATGGAGTTGATTATTATATCAATCCAAAAACCTGCTTTGGTTATTCAGACCGTTATTGGGGAAAAGCCCTTCCATCCTGCTGGTTCCATATTTCAGCTTCAAATTTGAGTTCAATAATTTCCGGGAAAAATATGTTTAATTCTAATTTTGCAATTCAGGGAATTTTTGAGAATAAAGTTTCTTTTTTGGGAAATTTCGAAGGTTTGAACATAAACTTGTGCCAGACTAATCATAAAAAATATGATTCAATCTGGTCTTGTGTACAAACTCCAGAAAGTGAAGAAATTACAGAAAATCAACTTCACTGGTCTGTAAGTTTACATAATAAAACCTTTGTAATAGATGTTGATGTTTATTGTAAATTAACCGATTTGTACAACAGAAAAATTGAATGTCCTGCTGGAAATCGTAAAGTTTTAAGTATTGTAGAAGGCGGAAATTGTCTTGGAGAAATCAGAATCTATAAAAAGATTGGTTCTGATATTGAACAGTTAGAGTATGCAAAAATTGAAAAAGCTTTATGTCAATTCGGACAGGAAGAAAATTTTGAATCTTAATTAAATCTCTATAATTGTTTTTTAAATTGCCTTTTCGCAAATTTCTTATTATTTTGAATAGTAACAGCTTGTGAGGAGGTATTTTTTATGGCTTATGAAAATTATACAATAAAATCTCAAGAAGCTCTTCAGGAAGCCACTTCTATTGCTAACAAAAATGATAATTCAGAAGTAGCCTGTGAACATCTTTTACTTGCTCTTTTACAGCAGGAAGATGGTCTTATTAGTCCAATTGTAGAAAGAATTGGAATTTCTTCATCAGAATTAATAAATAAGGTAAAAAATTTAATAGACTCAAATCCAAAAGTTTCAGGAAATGCACAAGTTTATTTTTCTGCGGAATTACAAAAGGTAATTGCAAAAGCTGAAAACGAAATGACAGCCTTGCACGACCAGTATGTTTCAACAGAACATTTTTTACTTTCAATGTCTAATTCACAGGGAAGAATTGGAGAATTTTTAAATAAATGTGGAATTACTCATAAAGCAATTATTGACTCTTTAAAATCAGTAAGGGGAAACTCTACAGTTGATTCTCAAGATCCAGAAAGTAAAAGTCGTACTCTGGAAAAATATTGTAGAGATTTAACTGCAGCTGCCAGAATGGATAAAATTGATCCTGTAATTGGCCGTGATGAAGAAATTCGTCGTCTTATGCAGGTACTTTGCCGACGGACAAAAAATAATCCGGTAATTATTGGTGAACCGGGGGTCGGTAAAACTGCAATTGTAGAAGGTCTTGCAAGAAGAATTGCCAGCGGTGATGTTCCAGAAAGTCTTAAAAATAAAAGGCTTCTGGCATTAGATTTAGGAAGCCTTGTAGCCGGAGCAAAATTTCGTGGAGAATTTGAAGAGAGATTAAAGGCTCTGATTAATGAAATTCAAAAATCAGACGGGCAGATAATTTTATTTATTGATGAACTTCATACTCTTGTAGGAGCTGGTGCCAGCGAAGGTAGTATGGATGCTTCAAATCTCTTAAAACCAGCACTTGCTCGCGGTGAATTAAGGGCAATTGGAGCAACAACTTTAAATGAGTACAGGAAATATATAGAAAAAGATGCAGCTCTGGAAAGAAGATTCCAGCAGGTTTTTTGTAAGGAACCAAGTGTAGAAGATACTATTGCAATTTTAAGAGGTCTTCGAGAAAAATATGAAATTCATCATGGAGTAAGAATTGAAGACGAAGCCTTAGTTTCCGCTGCAACTCTTTCAAACAGATATATTACTTCACGTTTTCTTCCAGATAAAGCTATAGATTTAGTTGATGAAGCCGCATCAAGATTAAAAATGGAAATTGAAAGTCAGCCTGTAGAATTAGATCAGGTAGAAAGAAAAATCCTTCAATTGCAAATAGAAAAACAATCTTTATCAAAAGAAGATGATCAGGCTTCAAAAGAAAGACTTGAAAAACTTCAAAAAGAACTGGCAGAAATTTCAGCTAAAAGAGACGCAATGCGTTTACAGTGGCAGAATGAAAAGTCTGTTATTAATAAAAGCCGTGAACTAAAAGAAAAAATTGAAGAAGCAAAATTTCAGGAAGATAAGTTTACCCGCGAAGGTAATCTGGAAAAAGCAGCTGAATTAAAATACAGTACAATACCTCAGTTGCAGACTCAACTTCAAGAAGCACTTGCAGCTGAAAAAGAGAAAAAAGATAGTGGAAACGAAAGTCTTTTACGACAGTCTGTTACCGAAGAAGATATTGCAAAAGTCGTTTCTTCATGGACTGGTATTCCAATTGCAAAGATGATGTCCAGCGAAAAACAAAAATATCTTGAACTAGAAGATGTTTTGCACAAGAGAGTAGTAGGACAAAATCTTGCAGTACAAGTTGTTAGCGATGCAATCAGAAGAAACAAAAGTGGACTTAGTGATCAAAATAAACCTCTGGGCTCATTTATGTTTATTGGTCCAACAGGAGTTGGTAAAACCGAACTTGCAAAAACACTTGCAGATTTTCTTTTTAATGATGAAAAAGCACTCACAAGAATTGATATGAGTGAATATATGGAAAAATTTAGTGTTACTCGTTTAATTGGGGCCCCTCCAGGATATGTGGGTTATGATGAAGGTGGACAATTAACAGAAGCAGTTAGAAGAAGACCATACAGTGTTATTCTTTTTGATGAAGTTGAAAAAGCCCATCCAGATGTATTTAATGTTTTACTGCAAGTTTTAGATGACGGAAGACTAACAGATGGGCAGGGAAGACTGGTTGATTTTAAAAACACAATCATCATTATGACAAGTAATTTAGGTTCTGATTTAATTTTGGAAAATGGAACTGGGCCTGAAGTAAAAGAAAAAATCCATGATTTATTATTTAAGACTTTTAGACCTGAATTTCTTAACCGTATAGATGAAATTGTAATGTTCGAGCAGCTAGATAAATCTGCAATAGATTCAATTATTAAGATTCAGATTGACCGTCTTGGACAGCGTCTTACTGATAGAAAAATTAAACTTGAATTTGACCAGAAAGCTATGGATTTTCTTTGCCAAAAGGGATATGACCCAAGTATGGGTGCAAGACCTGTAAAAAGGGCAATTCAAACTTATGTGGAAAATCCACTGGCCAGGGCGATACTTTCTGGAGAAATTAAAGAAAACTCAAGTGTTCAAGTTTCTTCTGATGGCAGTCAATTGACCTTTAACTAAAAAAAATCCACAGACTAGCTTAAAACTTAAGAAAGTCTGTGGATTTTAAGTTTGGGTGGCTAATCTTTTTTTATGCTGTATTAAAAGAAAATATCCTGATTACAAGAAAAAGATTGGCCACTTTTGAGCAGATTCATACCTTTTTTTTCTTCCCATATATGATTTGTATTTTCAGTGTCAGGAATACCATGCCATGGTTCAATACAAACAAACTGTGCAGGACCAGATGTATTCTGCCATATCATGCAATATGGAAATCCTTTAGTTGAAATTTTCAAAATTGAAGAATCTTTTTTATTTCTAAGTCCAACCCAATCTGAAGTAAAATTAGTAAAGAGATGTCCGTTTCCAAAACCTTTTCCATCCAGTGGAATTACTCCTGGAGTTTTTTCTCCATAAGGCTTAGTTTGATTTCCATCTCCTGCAAGATAACCATCTTCATTACAAATTACATTGGTTAATTTTTCTTGTTTTTCAAAAACAATTTCGTAATCTGTAAATTTTGTATCTTTTGAATCAGTATTTCTTGGAATTGCAAAAGCGGCATGACTTCCTATTCCAAAATAAAAATCTTTTGAATCTGTATTTTTTACAGTAAGTTTCCATTCAAGGCCTTTATCACAAACTTTATATTGGCTCTGTAAAGAAAATTTGTAAGGAAAGCGGTAAATAGTATCATCGCTTTCTGTAAGTTCAAAAATCACACAATCTTTTTCTTTTTTTATGATTTTGCTTTCCAAATCTCTGGCAAAACCATGATTTCTTGAATATTCGCATTTTTTGCCGTCAATTATAAAATATCCGTCAAGGCAACGGGCAACAAATGGAAATAAAATTGGTGCGTGGTTTTTCCAAACAGATTTATCTCCATTCCAAATTAATTCACATTCTCCATCTGGAGTTTTTTTTACAAAATGCTGAATTTCTGCTCCAAAGGTAGAGATTTCAGCCTTAAATTTTTCATTTTCAATTATTACATTCATAAATCAGATTATAGTTTCTTATCAAAAATTATGCTATTATTTTTATATGTCATATGGATTTTTAAGAGTTGCTGCATGCAGTCCAGAATTATTTCTTGCTGATTGCGATAAAAATGCAGAAAAGATTATAGAATCTGCTAATGAAGCCTATAAAAACGGAGCTTCCATAATTGTTTTTCCAGAGTTAGCTTTAACCGGTTATACTTGTGGCGATTTATTTTTTCAGAAAAGTCTTCAAAAAAGTGCCGAAGAAAATTTAATCAAGATTATAGAATCTTCGCCTTCTGATGCTTTAATTTTTGTGGGACTTCCTTTAGCACTTGGACAGGGAATTTATAATTGTGCAGCAGTTATTTTACATAAAAAACTTCTTGCCCTGGTCCCAAAAACTTTTTTACCTAATTACGGCGAATTTTACGAAGCCAGACACTTTTTGCCTTTTACTCCCAATCAGGAAACTATTATCACTTCTTATGCTGGATTTGACAGCGTCTATTTTGGAAGCAATATCTTATTTAAAGACAATAAAGAAAAAGATCTGGTTATAGCCTGTGAAATTTGCGAAGACCTCTGGGTTCCTCTTTCTCCATCTGTAAATCATGTATTAAATGGAGCAACTATAATTGCAAACCTTTCAGCTGGTAACGAAATTATTGGAAAATCAGAATATCGCAGGACTTTAATAAAAGCTCACTCTGCTAAAAATGTTTGTGCTTATATTTATGCATCTGCAGGAAATGGAGAATCTTCTCAAGATATGATTTTTGCAGGTCATAATCTTATTGCAGAAAATGGGAATCTGCTTGTACAGTCTGAATTATTTTCTAATTCAACAATTTATGCTGATATTGATTATGAACGCCTTGGTCAGGAAAGACGTAAAACAACTTCCTTTGGTTATAGTGTTAATACTCTTGAAAAAAGAAATGATTACTTTGTAAAGGAGATTTCTTTTTCATCATCAATAAAAAAAGATTTATCCTTAATCCGTAAAATTGATTCTCATCCTTTTGTGCCTTCTAATCAAAGCAAGAGAGAAGAGCGTTGTCTTGAAGTTATAACTTTACAGGCCCAGGGCTTAGCAAAGCGTTTAAGACATATAAACTGTCAGTCTGCTGTTATCGGTCTTTCTGGAGGTCTTGATTCCACTCTGGCACTTTTAGTTACCTGTAAAGCTTTTGATTTATGTAATATCGAAAGAAATAAAATTACTGCAATCACAATGCCTTGTTTTGGAACAACTGATAGAACTTATAATAATGCCTGTAAACTTGCCCTAGAGTGTCAGGTTACACTTAAAGAAGTTAGAATTGCAGACAGTGTTAATCAGCATTTTAAGGATATTGGTCAAAATCCAGATGTTCATGATGTAACTTACGAAAATTGTCAGGCCCGGGAAAGAACCCAGGTTTTAATGGATTATGCCAATAAAACTAATGGAATTGTAATTGGAACAGGGGATCTTTCTGAACTTGCACTGGGCTGGTGTACTTATAACGGGGATCATATGTCTATGTACGGAGTTAATTCTTCTGTTCCTAAAACTCTTGTCCGTTATCTTGTAGACTGGTTTGCTCAAAAATATGATTCTGATGTTTTACGAGATATTTTAGCAACTCCGGTAAGTCCAGAATTGTTACCACCTAGCCAAGGAAAAATTTCGCAGGTTACAGAAGATCTGGTTGGTCCTTACGAATTACATGATTTCTTTTTGTATTATCTTTTGCGTTTTGCTTTTTCACCTTCAAAGATTTATTATCTTGCAAAAAATGCAGGATTTTCTTACGACGATGAATTTATAAAAAAGTGGTTGAAAAATTTTTACAGAAGATTTTTCAGCCAGCAGTTTAAGCGCTCGTGTATGCCAGATGGTGCAAAGGTTGGTACAATTAATCTTTCTCCACGTGGGGACTGGCGTATGCCTAGTGATGCAAGTGCGTCAATCTGGCTTAAAGAAATAGAAACTTTATAAAAGGAATCATAAATGCTATCTTATCAACACGCTTTTCATGCCGGAAATCATGCAGATATTTTAAAACATTATGTTTTGACTTTTGTTCTACAATCATTGTGTAAAAAAGAAAAAGCTTTTACTTTTTTTGATACTCATTCTGCCAGTGGTTTATATGATTTACTTGATAATAGAAGTATAAAAACAGGGGAAGCTCAAAAAGGAGTTCAGACTTTTATTCAACACTGTAAAGATAATAATTTGTTTCAAAAGTTTGGAGCTGCTTTTTCAGCTTATTATGATTTACTTTCGACATATCTTGAAAAAAATCTTTACCCAGGTTCCCCATTGATTGAAAAATCTTTTATTCGCCCCCAGGATAAATTGATTTTATCTGAATTACATCCCCAGGAAATTGAAAATTTACGAAAAAATGTTAGTGGAAAAAATATTCAGATTTTGTTTAGAGATGGATATGAAAGTTTAAATGCATTAACTCCACCTGCAAGTAAGAGGGGAGGAGTTTTAATTGACCCTTCTTACGAAGAAGTTTCAGATTATGAAAAAGTAAGTAAAACAATCTGCCAGGTACATAAAAAATGGTCTAATGGAATTATCTTGCTTTGGTATCCTTTACTGTCTCATAGGGAATATGAAATCAATACAATGTTAGAAACTATAATCTCACAGGCCAAAAAGATAAATGAAAATACTAGTATTTCTAATTTTACTTTATGTGTAAACAGTAAAGACAGTCATAAAGAAGAAGAGTTAAAAGTAATTCTTTCTGATCAGGATAAAAAAAATCCACCCCGTTTATACGGAAGTGGAATGCTTGTTTTGAATTCACCCTGGCATCTTGAAGAAGAAGGTAAATTTTTTTGTGATTATGCTTCTACTTTTTTCCAGAAAAAAAATTAATTATTTTTTCAAATAATTTTTTAAACCACAAATAAATTCTGTAAAAGAAACCTGGATGTTTTAGTCTTTCAAGTCTTTTATATCCTTCAAGTAATTCGTCGTCTGTAAATTCTTTTCTCTGATTATTTTCTTCTAGTTCCATTTCCAGTTGTTCAATATCGGTAAGATTGTCAACTATATTTGCCTGAATATTAGTCCAGCCTAGTTGTTTTGCAGCCTGAAGTCGTCTTTCTCCAGCTATTAATTCATATTTACTGTTCAGTGTAATAGGATTTAGAAGCCCATAAGTTCTAAGGCTTTCTTTTAGATTTTCAAGCTGACCAAGATCTTGTCTTACTCTTTTCTTTATTTTTATTTTTTCAATTGGAACTATCATTTTTTACTCCAAAACAAAATAAGAAAACCTATATTGTTTTATACATAATATAAGGCATTATTTCAAAAAAACAAGATGAATTATTCCATAAAGTAATTGTAATTATATTTACTTTCAACCTGTTTATTATTGCCATTTTCCTTTATTTCAGAATCTTCATACTCTTCAAAATCAATTAATGGACTCGTGATTTCTTTTGAATTTAAGAAATCTAGATTTATTGTCAATGGAGAATCATCAATCTGACCAAATCTATAACCAGACTTATACATTGATTTTTCTAATCTTGTAATTGCAAGACTGGAATTTGAAGTAGAATTATGAACTGTACAGAATTCAGTTGGTTGAGTTCCTTCCAGATAAACTTGAGTTGTTTTATGGTCTCCACAACCTTCAGTTAATAATTTTCCACTTACAGAACAAACTGTTAATTCAACAATTCCTTCAAGAGGTTTTGTAAATTCTTTTGAAGGTAAATCACGGTGTATTTCTCTAAAATAATCTGCCCAGGCATAACCTGCAAGTGTAGCTCCTGTAATTCTTAACCCCAAAGATTGTCCCGGTTTATCAAATCCAAACCAGAAAGCTGCTGAATAATAAGGTGTAAATCCGCAAGTCCAGGCATCAGCCCAGTTCTGAGTTGTACCGGTTTTACCACCTGCCGGCATTCTATAAGGACGGCCATTTGCACCAGTATAATCAAATTTCCAGCTTTGAGCACTTAAAGTACCGCCATTATTTACAGTCTGTTCAAGTAATTTAACCATGACGTATGCAGTTTGTGGCGAAATAACCTGAATCTTATTTCCTTTTGCAGCCTGTTCTCGTCTTAATTCAAGTTCGGGATTTAAGATTACATCACCATTTTTATTTTCTACAGTTCTAATTGCTATTGGAGTAACTTCTTTACCACCGTTAGCAAAAATAGCATAAGCTCTGGCCATTTCAATAGGTCTTACAGAACATACACCAAGTCCAATTGGATATCCGGGTATAAAGGCTCTGCTTGGTAATTCTTCTTTAGAAATACCTAATAAAGAAACAGCTCTTTCAATTGCAGCGTCAAATCCAATTCCATCAAGAACTTTTAGTGAAGGAATGTTCATGGATCTTGTAAGGGCCCTGTAAACTGTAACATCACCTTCCCATTCTCCTTTGAAATTTAATGGAATGTAAGGTTTGCCATCCGCAGTGTGGAATACAACTGGAGTATCAGAAATTAAAGTTGTAGGTGTAAATTTCTTTGAATCTATTGCTGCAGAATAATATAAAGGTTTAAATGATGAACCAGGCTGTACTTTTGCCTGTGTTGCTCTAATAAACTGATTTTCTGAATCAAATTTACTTCCGCCAACCAAAGCATCAATATAACCATTTTCATGATCCAGTGCTATCATTGTTCCTTCTACAGTTGTTTTTTCTTCTTCCTGTTTAGAAAGGGCAATAGCCCGGTTGATAATATTTACCTTTAATTTATCTGTACCTGTCATTAATGAAACCACATCAAGAACAGGGGTAATCTGCTTTACAAAAGTTGAATTTGCAACAAATTCAGAACGCTGTTCACTAATTTTTAAGCCTGGAACATCAAAGAGTAGGGCCAGCATTTCTGTAAGAGGAATGTACTGACTGTCTGCAAGTGTACTTTTTGAAGAATGATCCTGTTGATATCTGTAATTTGCAAGATCTATATATTTTTCCATTACCTTTTGTGCAACCTGCTGATGGGCTAAATTAAGAGTGGTATTAACTGTAAATCCGCTTGTGTATATATCATCAGAACCGTAAATCATGTTACCTAATTCTCGACGAACATATTCACTAAACCAAGGAGCTTTATCGTCTCTCATTAAATAAGCAGATGAAGAAGTTCTAGTGTAATCAAAATCTGCCCAGTAATTTTCATAAGATTCTGTTGCAATTTCTTCTGTTATATAACCTGCTGCAACCATAGATTTTAAAACATCCTGCTGTCGGTCCATTGCACGGTTTGGATGATCAAATGGATTATAAAAAGCTGGGTTAGAAAGCTGAATAACAAGAATGGCCGATTCTGCTGGAGTGATTTTTGTTGCATCGTGGCCAAAATAATATTTAGAAGCGGCGTTTACACCGTAAGTTCCACCACCAAAGTAAATTTTATTCAGATATAGTTCGAGAATTTCATTTTTTGAGTATCTTCTTTCCATCTGAATAGCCCACCACAATTCTTTAATCTTTCGGGTAATAGACATATCAGAACGGTCACAATAAAGAGTTCCCGCAATCTGCTGAGTTAATGTAGAACCACCACCCAAAGAACGTCCGGTAAGTTTTCCTACAACAGCTCTAAGAACGGCCTTTGAACTAAAACCCTTGTGAGAAAAAAAGATTCTGTCTTCTCGGGTTATAAGAGCATCTTTCATATGTTGTGGAAGGTCGTTATAAGCGATGATTTCTCGTTTTTCATCTGAAGTAAATTCAGTAATCAATTCACCATTTATATCAAGCAGTTTTGTTGGAAGAGCAGTTTCAAACTCAGTTATAAATTCAGAATTTTTAATATTTATTGTTTCCGATACAGTCCATCCTGTTGCAAGTCCAAAAATAATTGCAAAAAATAAAAGAAAAGTTAGAAGAACAATCGGTGATTTCTTAAAATTTGTCATATTTTTCTATTATAAAGAGTTTTTAAATTACTAGCAACAAGACTAGAAATTTTAAGAAACAAAAAAAAGGCACGGAATAAATCCGTGCCATGCCCATCAGGCAATCAGGGACATGGGTGGGAGGGGAAAATGTCCCTGATATTTTAAATATCGTCTACCAGTCCCAAAAACTTTAATTTTTTTTTAACAAATTATTGATTATTCTTCGGAAATATCTAAATCAACAGAAAAATTTGCAGTATAGGTTTTACCTGGAATTGCCTGAATACTTCTCATTATTTCGTAATCCCCAATGGTAAATTTAATCTTATGTTCACCTTCGGAAATTACAAATTCTTTTCCTAATATATCACATTTTTTGTCATCAAGATAAATTAAAGCTGTTTCTGGAGCATTTATGATAAGAGTTGGCTCTGTACTTTTCATTAAAATATCAAGATTTGTTACTTTTGCCTGATCAATTCTTACAGTTCGTACTTCATTTCGGTATGAATTTGAAATGATTGAAATTGTATGAATTCCACTAGATAAAAGCACTTTATTGTTTTCTTTATCATATTTTACAGGTTTATCGTCTATATAAACTGTGCAAGGAAAATCACTTCCTTCTGGATTGTTAATATTCATTATAAGCTGTCCCTTGTCTATTAAAAGTGCTTTTACAGTCATTGGAATAAGGGCCTGCAAAGTTTCTTCGGGAACACCTTTCATTACCGGTTGTAATCTAATAAAAACCACTCTGTTTTTAAATTCAGGAACACAATCGATTTTTGTGGTGTATTTATTTGCTTTGATAGAATTATTTTCTTTTATAGGAATTTGTAAAACCCAGCTTAATCTTCCAGGGAGGGTGCTGACATACTGTCTTACACCAGAATAATCAATTTGAGAAGAGCTAGGAAGCGGGGTGATTTTGTCGTAAACAGAACAGGCAACACAATCCATCCATGAAGCAACAGATTCAGGAATATCCATTTTGATTTCTATTCCTTCAATAAAAGTCTGATCTTCGGGGAGATAAATAGCAAGAGCTTCGCTTACACCGATTTTTTCGCTGGATGTTTGACTTGTAAGGGAATTTGAATCTAATGAGATTGTGTGTACTTTTCCAACTCTAAAATTTTCTGCAAAGAAAGTAGATGAAAGTAATGCACAAATTAAAGTAGTTGAAAAGATTTTTTTATTTGGCCAACTATTTATCCTCATTTTTCCTTCCGAATTAAGTTATCTATTTATTATAAACAAATCTAATATTACTGTTAATAATAATTCATTAATAAATTTTAATCTATTAAGGAAGATTGAAAAATAAAAAGTTAATCAAGTTTTAATTTATTTCTAGGATTTTCAGCTTTACCATTCTGTCTGATTTCAAAGTGCAGGTGAGGCCCTGTAGCCATTCCGCTTTGACCAACAAGACCAATAATATCACCTTTTTTTACATTCTGATATTGATCTACATATAATTCAGAAAGATGGGCATAAATACTAGTCATTTTTCCTGCGTCGTGCTGTAAAATAATATAATTTCCAAATTGAGGGTCATTAGCTATGGCATAAGCAACGGCTCCGTCTTTTATTGCATAAACAGGAGTAGCTTCATTTGCGGCTAAATCAATTCCATTGTGATCTTTCATTTCTCCCGAAAAGGGATTTTTTCTTTTTCCGAATTCAGAAGAAACGTAATAAGTTTCTGGTGCCAGAGGAAGTCCTAAAGCTGAATCCAGAAAATAGGCTCTTTCTGTTGGACTTAATCTTAACCCCTGCTTGAATGTGTAACTTTTTCCATCAATACTATATGTAATATTAATTTTTCCGGAATTATTTTTTTGTAAATCTTCCTGCAATAGGATTTCTATGGAATTTTTACCTTTTGAGTTGTTTATAAAAAGTCCCTGTACGGTTGGTAAAATTAAAGTTTTTCCTTTTATTGATGAAGAATGTGATTCAATTTGATTTAAAGTTGCCAGAGTGTCGTAATTTATATTGCAGCGGGAAGCTAATCCCTGGAGAGTAAAATTCTCTGTGTTTTTATAAAGATAAAAGACGTAATCTGGATTTTTTCCAGCTGCTATTAACTGATAGTTTTTTTCTACAATTTTGGAATACTGCTTAAAATTCTGGTCGTAAGAAGAAAGTTGTGTTAGTAGAGGTAATTCCTGGGAATTTATTTCAATAATTGTGTTATTTTCCTTTTCTTGTGAAAATAAAAACTGGCTTGATATAAATAATAATGTAAGAAAAAATATTAATCTATTTTTCATTTTTTTTAAGGATTTTCTTTACAATTAAAAAAATCACAAGGCCGGCCATTATTCCTATAATTGTCCAGGTATAAACTTTTGGACTTCCAACAGCAAATTTCCATAAAGGCCAGACAACTAAAAATGCAATTAAAAGGCTTGCTAGTAATAAGGCTAAAACACTTATAAAGGTTATAAATTTTTTCATATTTTTTATATTCTCTGTTAAAAAAAATTACAGGTTTCCACGTTACCTATGAAAACCTGTATTAATTTAGGGTTTATAACAAACCCTAAAACGTCAAGGCTTTAAGCAGAGCAGGCTTTGACTCGACGTATTAGAAAAAGCAATAAATTACTCTTCTTCAATAGCTTCTGCAGGACAAGAAGCTGCACAAGCTCCACAAGATACGCAAGCTGAAGCGTCAATAGTACGTTTGTCATCTTTTTCAGAAATAGCGCCTACTGGACAGTCGCTTTCGCATGCACCGCAATTTACACAAGCGTCTGTAATTTTAAATGCCATATAATACTCCTTAATAAAAACAATTAACTAATAATACCCTAAGGAATTTTTTTTCGCAACATTTATTTGAAATATTAATACTGTTAAACTATAATAATTTTTATGAATAAAAAAGAAATTGCTAAATATATTGATCACACTTTATTGGCACCTCAAGCTACTATTAATCAGATTGTAAGACTTTGTCAGGAAGCTATACGTTATGATTTTGCTTCTGTTTGTGTAAATCCTTCTTTTGTAAAAGTTGCTGCCAGTGAACTTGTAGATACGGATGTAAAAGTTTGTACTGTGATTGGTTTTCCTCTTGGAGCAAATACATCGCAAGTAAAAGCTTTTGAAGCAAGACAGGCTATTTTAGAAGGGGCAAGTGAAGTTGATATGGTTATTAATATCGGAGCTGCTAAAGATGGCCGTTATTCGGCTGTTGGTAGTGATATTAGTGAAGTAGTAAAGGCTTCTAGAAAGGCTGGAGAAGAAACTGGCCGTGATATAATTATAAAAGTTATTCTTGAAACTTGTTTTTTAACTGATGAAGAAATAGAAAACTGTTGTTTATGTGCAAAAAAGGCTGGAGCAGATTTTGTAAAAACTTCAACTGGTTTTGCTAATCCAAAAGGAATTGACGGACAATTATTGCCTAATGGAGCAAGTGTTCATCATATAAAGCTTATGAGAAAGGTAGTAGGCTCTGATATGGGAGTAAAAGCTTCCGGTGGAATAAGAAGTATTTCTATGGTTAAAGATTTAATAGAGGCCGGTGCAAATAGAATTGGTACTTCTAGTGGAACTCATATTATTGAAGTCTGGGATGAAGATTAGAAGTTACTTGTAATAGCTCTTATATTAAAAAAAAGCAACCATTTTGAAGTGTACTCCAATTATTGGACTCTTCAATTTCTGGTTGCTTTTTTTATAGACTTTACTTAAAAGTATAAGTTCTAATTTTAGTTGATTGATTTTACTGGAGCTTTTTCAATGCTCTTTACCGTCAAATCATATTTTGTATCGTTGATAGAGAACTTAAGGTTATCTCCAACTTTTGAATCAAGAATCTTGTTTCCTAATGGTGAAACGTAAGAAAGTACATTGTTGTCTGGATCTGATTCCCAAGGTCCAAGGATTGTGTATGTAACTTCGCTGTTTGTAAGATTATTAGTAAATTTAACTACTGTACCAAAAGAAACTTTTGATGTTGAAACTGTTGTTGGGTCGAAGATTTCTGCACGTCCAATTTCTGACTGGAGTTTAGAAAGCTTAAGAGAAAGATAGTGCTGTCTTTCGATAGCAGCTTTGTATTCTGAGTTTTCTTTCAAGTCACCCTTAGCCTTAGCATCTGCGATATCCTGGGCATTTGCCGGAAGTTCTTCTTTCTGAATCTTTTCAGCTTCAGCAATCTTGATGTCATACATTTTCTTAGTAACAATCATACCATTTGACTGCTGCTGAATCTTTTCTTCTGAAATTCTGAACTTGAAGTCTGGGTATTTTTCAAGAATTACGTTTCTTGTCTGCTGTTTGTAAATAGGATCAAGGTCTGTAACATCATCTACCAATGTGTACATTTTTGAAACTACATCTACATCATTATCTTTGAGGTACTTAAAGAGAGCAGTGTCATTAAAAAGAAGTCCAATTGCATTCTTCTGAATCTTCTTATTTTCTGTAGAATTAACGTGGTTGTTAATTTCTCTGAATGAAAGAACTATAAGATTGATTAAAGTAATCATCTGTTCTTCATAGCTTATACCTGCAGTTTTATACCATTCTTTGTCCTGACAGTTTTTGAAAAGGAATAATACACAGTCTCTGTAATCTTTGTACTGTTCATAACTTGTTCTAACAAGCTTCTGAATTTCTTCAGTTTTGTTTTCTTTTTCAAGTTTATCAAGAAGTGACATATCAAGAACTGTAGGGAATAAATAAATGTACTGTTCTGCCCAGTCTGAAAGTTTAGATACTTTTGCAATGAACCATTCTCTTAAAGGAGCGTTCTTTGTATCTTTTAATAATGTGTAAATATCTCTTGGACTTTCGATTTTTTTGTAAAGCTGTTCAAAAGAAATTGTAGAGTTGTTTTCAAAAGTTTCATCGTTGCTGCTGATGTAATCTACAATAAGGTAAGAAGCAAGAATGATTTCATTAACTTTTGAGAAACTCTTTAAATATCCTGTAAAGCTTGCAAACATTTCTGCAAATAATTCATTTGTTTTGTCAGTGTTTTCATCATTAAAGTATTTCATCAAGATTTCAACACGGGCAAAGAACTGTTTTTGAGCCTTAAATTCGTCAGCAAGTTTCTGTTCACGATTAATTTCGTGATCTCTTACTGTATACATGCTTACATCATTTGGATTTACACCAAATTCAGAATCGTTTTCAAGAATCTTTTTAGCCTGTGTACTCCAAGAAGTCCACTCTGAATTTGTAAGAAGAGAAGGGGTCTTTTTATCATCAGAAACTAATTCTGCCTTAATGCGTTTAAAGTCACAGTTGTTATCAAAACTCTGGATGATAGTTTTTAAAGCCCATTTTTTATCTGCCTTGATTTTCTTTGTTAATTCACCGTCTTTATCCAAAGCTTTTAATACCCAGATATGATCATTTGCCAATGGCTGGAGTGATGAAACTGCCATAGACAATTTCATTTTACGTTTACCACCTGTACGACCAAAGTTGATTTTTAAAGTGTCGTTTTCGAGTGATTTAATTTGACCAACACCCCAGTTTCTATGGAAAACATATTTATCCTTATCAAAAGCAATGTGTTTTTCAAAGTCGTTAATAGCTTCGAATACATTTCTATAACTCTGTGTAAGGTTTGAAGCTCTGATATAGTCTTCAACTCTTGCGTTTTCTTTATATTTTCCTCTGTAACAATCTGCAAGCTCTTTTCTTGCCCACATATCGTTTGAGTCAATTTCAAGATTCTGTTTTAGAATAGAAATTGCAATATCCCATTTTTTGTTGTCTTTGTACCAGTTATAAAGTTCCTGCATAAGGTTAGCAGTTTTTGATTCACCCATTGTTTTTGCAATTTTTCTGCAAACTAACTGGAAGAAGTCAATTTCCTGTGGAATCAACTGTACTAATTTAGACCAGATTTCTTTACATGCATTGTAATTACTTTGATTTACGAAGCGGAGAATTGCCTTTCTGTAATATTCTGTAGCTTCTTTAATATTTCCTGCCTTTTCATAATAATCAGCCAGGAGTTTTGCAAGATCAGCTTCAGAATGATCTACTTTTACAATTTTTTCGTAGATTTTATAAGCTTCTGCTTCGTTATTATTTGCAATATAACCTTCAGCTAAGGTTCTTAAAGCGAATTTATTGTTTGGATCGTCTACTAAAATGCTTTCACAAAGATATGAAACAATATTTTCTTTGTGATTTTTCTGGAAGATATCTACAAGTGTTTCAAGAGGTGAATTATCAAGAGAACTGTTCTTAAGATCCAGTATCCCACAGATATACAAGGCTATAATACTATCTTTTGTATGAGTTAAATGCTCTTCACAGATAGCTTTGATTTCATTTTCACAATTTTCATTTTTAGCTTTTTCAACAATATTTGCTAATTCTATCAAATTGTTCTGAGTATAATTGCTTATTGTTGCACGAGTCCATGTTTCTTCCTTCAGCATGTCCTGAACTGACTGAATTAAATCTGCCATAATTAAAACCCCTTGGAATAAAAGTTCATTCCTTTGTTATCTTGTATACAACTCATAGATACTTGAATCTAATATCTTTACTTTTAGTAATGTTTCACTTACTTTTGCTCTGTTATCACCATGTTTCATGTAGTGATCAATCAACCAGAAGTAGTGATTAAGTAATTTAGGAACTAGAATTTTAGAATCACAGCAAGGATCTTTATATTCTGATTCCATAGCAAAAACATTGTTCATTAACTTTGCCACTTCCTGCGAGGTTAAATCCCTCTTTACAGTAAGAATGCCGTTTAAGACTCCGTAAATTGGAATCCAATATTGCAATTGGCGGCCTGAATATCCCTTTTCTCTACAGGTCTTAATCAGATACTTAATCAGTTCTGATTCCAGAAACTCCAGATCAATGGCTTCAGGGTTAATAAAGAAGGCTTCTCTAAATAAAAGCTTTCCTATTCTTTCATCACCGCACAGACAATAACAGTCAGCCAGTTCTGCAATAGCAGATGCAGACTCTGGATAAAGACTTGTTGATTTTTTTATAAGCTCCTGGGCCTTTTCGTAATCTCCAAGTTCTTTTGTGCAGATCCCGGCGTTTTTATATGCTTCCGCACGCTGAAAAGTGTTTTTACCTTCAAACAGTTTTTCAAATTCTTTGAGAGCGTTAGAAAAAAATCCCTTCTGAACTGCAAAATTAGCTGGTTCAAAAGATTTTCCTTCTCTGGATATAAAATCCTTGTAACTTTTCCATTCTGCTAAAAGGTTTTCGCCTTTTTCATATGGATCCTCAAAAGACTTTAATCTTCTGTTTGATTCAATCCAGTACACACAGCAACGATTAGTGTAAATTAACTCTTCGCAGGCAAGGTCATATTCAAAAAGAGGAGCTATTATTTTTTGAGCCTCTTCCGGACGCCCCTCTTCCATAAGAGTTAGGACTTCCTTTAGCTTTGCTGCTGTCTGAATCTCCATAATTACTTATGTTAATTTTATACAAGAATTGATGTTTTAGTCAATAAAGAAGGCTGAAAAATACAAAAAATGGAGTAATATTTATATAGTGTAAGTGTTAATCTGTCAAGCATTTTTTAAACTTTTTTGTATTAAAATAATTAGTAAGCCCGAAATTCGAGTTTTTTGAAAATTAAACATAAAATTGATTTTACAAAAAAATTATTCCTTAATTTTGTAAACCGCA
>CAMGTC010000015.1 GCA_946061765.1 uncultured Treponema sp. | reverse complement strand
CATGCTGAAGTTTAGTTCTTCCTTCTCGTAAGTTTTCAGCTTGTCATTTTGTTTGTACCAACAATTTTTTTGTAAAAACAATTTGATGTTTAATTTTCAAAAAACTCGAATTTTGGACTAATTAATTATTAAATCTTGCTAAAAAAGCCTTAGTTCTTTCTTCTTTAGGATGATTTATAACTTCAGCAGGATCTCCAGATTCAATTATTAAACCTTTATCCATAAAAATAATTTTACTTGAAGTATCTCGAGCAAAAGACATTTCATGAGTTACAACAATCATTGTCATTTTTTCTTCAGCCAGTTCTTTTATTACAGAAAGAATCTCCCCGGTCAATTCCGGATCAAGAGCAGAAGTTGGCTCATCAAATAACAAAACTTCAGGGTGCAATGCCAATGCTCTGGCAATTGAAACTCTCTGCTGTTGCCCACCACTTAATTCGCAAGGATAATTATCAACTTTTGCAGAAAGTCCCATACGGGCCAATAAGCTTTCCGCAAGAACATAAGCCTGCTCTTTAGATTTTTTTAAAACCTGAATTTGTGGTTCAACAACATTTTTAATAACTGAATAATGAGGAAAAAGATTAAAATTTTGAAAAACTAAACCAGACTTTAAAATAATCTCATGACGTTGAGCAGCATCTACATATACACCGTTTTCAACTAATGGTTGACCACAAATTTTAATTGTTCCACCACTTACACTTTCCAGTTGAGAAATACAGCGCAAAATAGTAGACTTTCCAGATCCACTCGGTCCAATAATTCCAAGAACCTGACCTTTTTCAACATCAAATGAAATATCTTTTAGGACTTCAACTCCATCCTTAAAAGATTTTCTAAGATTTTCAACACTTACTATTGTAGACATATTAAATTCCGCTTAATTATAATAAGAAAGTTTCTTTTCTAACTTAGTAAAAGCTAAAGAAACACCCCAGTTCATTACAAAATAAAAAATACCCGCAATCAATAAAGGAGTAAATGAAACCATTCTATTTGATGAACTTTTTGCAAAGTACATAAGTTCCTGAACACTCAAAATTGTAACAAGAGATGTATCTTTTACCAGAGTTATTACTTCATTTCCCATTGCAGGAACAATTCTTTTAACAACTTGTGGCAAAATAATTTTAAAAAAAGTTTGCGATGGTGAATAGCCTAATACTTTTGAAGCCTCATACTGGCCTTTTGGAATAGATTCAATCCCACCCCGATAGATTTCAGCAAAATAAGCTGCATAATTTATAGAAAAAGCTACAACTGCGGCAACAAAAGATGACCATACAATCGTAGAATTAAAGCATTTTAATGCAATAAATTTTGGAACAAAATACACTATGAGCAATTGAAGCATAAGTGGAGTTCCACGAATTATTAATAGAAAAACATTTGTAATTTTGGACAAAAGTTTACTTTTTGACATTCTTCCCATTGCAACAAACATAGCAAGCGGAATTGAAAAAAGTAAAGTTAAAAAGAAAATACTCAAAGTCTTTATTGAACCCGAAAGCATACACTGCAACATAGCAGCATAATCGGCAAGAACTTTTGGAGAAATATTAAATAAATTTGAAAGAAAATTATTCATTTATGATACACAAAAAATACAACCGGTCAAGACACGCTTCGCTCAAGGCCTTGACTCGCTCGTTTTCAGGGGTTGTATTAACCCCTAAATAAACCCACAGAATAGAAGCATATTCTGTGGGCCTAATAGATTTATTCTTCAATTACTGAAATATCACTACCAAACCATTTAGTAGAAATAGCAGCAACAGTTCCATCTTTTGTCATTTCTTTAAGAGTAGACCATACTTGCTGGCGAAGTTTTTCTCCAGCTTCATCTTTCTTGAAACCAATACCATATGCTTCTTTTGCAAGAGGTTCTGCAACAACTCTAAGAGCTTTTTTAGAAGCTGTAATAGTATACTCAGCAACAATTGAATCCATAACAACAGCATCAACACCGCCTACTTCAAGGTCTGTAAGAGCAGTAAGATTATCTTCATAGTATACTATTTTTTTCAATGAAGCAGAAAAATCAAGGTTACTGTTAATAGCATCTTCCGCACTTGAGCCAGACTGACATCCAACTACACAACCAGCAGCGTCAGATAAAGACTCGATTTCACTATTTTCTCTAACAACTAAAACCTGATCATTAAATAAATATGGATCAGACATAGCCATTGCATCTTTACGTTCCTGTGTAATTGTAAGACCGTTCCAGATACAATCAATAGTTCCAGAAGAAAGTTCCATTTCTTTTGCTTCCCAACTGATTGGGCGAGCTTCGAATTTTAACCCCAGACGTTTTGCAACTTCTTTTGCAAGGTCAATATCATAACCTACAATTTCACCGTTAGCTTCTGTATAACCCATTGGTGGGAATGAAGCATCAAGACCTAAAACAAAAGCTTCTGATTTTTTACATCCAGCAATTGTAAACAAACTTAAAACTGCTAAAACTGACAGAACAAGTTTTTTCATTTTAAAACTCCTTTTTATTTTTAACCGCTAGAGCGATTAAACACATTTATTTTCCTTCTTTTACAAAGTTTTTTAGTTCTTTGATTTGCTCATCAACTCTTTCAGGGGCTGGACCACCAATAGTATTTCTTGTTTTTACACAAGCCTGAGGAGTGATTATTGAATAAATATCTTCTTGAATTAAATCAGAGCAAGATTTCCATTCTTCAATCGAAAGTTCTTCTAATCTACACTCTTTTTCAATCGCTATTCTAACAGCCTGAGCACTTACACCATGTGCTGTTCTAAAAGGCATACCTTTTTTTACAAGATAATCTGCTACATCTGTTGCATTTAAGTAACCGCCATCACAAGCCTGACACATTTTTGAAGTATTCCATTTTGCAGAAGAAATCATATAAGTAAAAACTTTTAAACAAGACAAGACAGTATCACAGGCATCAAAAAGAGGTTCTTTATCTTCCTGCATATCTCGATCATAAGCCAGAGGAAGTCCCTTCATCATAGTCATTAAAGCAAAGAGAGCTCCATAAACTTTTCCTGTTCGACCACGAATAAGCTCTGCAAAATCTGGATTTTTCTTTTGAGGCATAATTGATGAACCTGTAGACCATTTTTCACTTAAATCAATAAATGAAAATTCTGTAGTAGACCATAAGACAATTTCTTCACAAGCTCTGCTTAAATGCATTTGGATTAAACTTAAAGCCGATGCTACTTCAATACAATAATCTCTATCAGATACAGAATCTAAAGAATTTTGTGTAACTCCTTTAAATCCCAAAAGTTCAGCTTCATATTTTCTATCCAGAGGAAGGCCACTACCTGCCAAAGCACATGAACCGATTGGAGAATAATTAATTCTCTTTTTTGCATCTTCTAATCTCTGCCAGTCGCGAACAAACATCCATGCCCAGGCACAAAGATGATGGGCTAAAGTAACAGGCTGTGCGTGCTGCATATGAGTAAAACCAGGTATAAGAGATTCTTTATGATTTTCAGCTATCAGAGTAAGGGCATCAATTAAAGTTAAAATTGAATCTTGTAACTGTGGAATAAATCTCAACAAATAAAGACGTTCATCTAATGCAATTTGATCATTACGGCTTCGCCCAGTATGAACTTTCTTTCCTGCTTCACCCACTCTATCCGTTAATGTAGCTTCTATGAATGAGTGAATGTCTTCGGCAGAATAATCAATTTTTAAACTACCAGATTCCAAATCATCTTTAATTGAATTAAGACCCTCTACTATTGTTTTTGATTCCTCTTCAGAAATGATTTTTGAATGAGCCAGCATCTGAACATGAGCAATACTACCTCTAATATCATCAAATGCCATTCTTTCATCAACATGAATTGATGTTTCAAAATCTACAGCAGCAGAATCAGGACCTTCTTTAAAACGTCCATGCCAAAGAGCTGCGTGATTATCACTTGTAATTGTACCGTGTTGCGACATACTTTAATTATATAGAAAAAAGAGTGCATTTTCAATGTTTTTAAGTATTTGTAAAAATTTTAAAAATAGATAAAAAAAAGGTCAGATAAATAAAATATCTGACCTTTTCTAGATTTAGGGGTTAATTCAACCCCTGAAAACGAGCGAGTCAAGGTCTTGAGCGAAGCGTGCCTTGACCGGTCGTATTTTATCTAAGACTTGCTAATTAATTAGCGATTACAGTCATCGATAAGACCCTGCCATACACCTTTAGCAGCTTCGTAAGCTTCTGTAGGAGTCTGATATCCACCAGTAATACCCCAAATCATATCTCCCTGTGAGAGACCTGAAATAAGTGAATCGAAACGTGGATTTGGAGTAGCAGCCATTAATTCAAGTGTTTCATCTACAGCACGTGAATCACGGAATCCTGCATAATATCCTTCTTTCCATGAATCCTCATCATCATATCCAGGTGTTGGTTCCAACCAAAGATCAACAGCTTTAGCAATTTTTTCAATTCTGTCTGCTTCATAGCATGAAGGAATTACACACATATTTGAATCGTGGATTGTCTTGTAAACACCGTCACCCTTAGGACCAAGTGGGAAACATACAAATCCCCAGTCATCTGTCATAGAAGCGAGGTTACCATTTGGCTGTCCATTGTATTCCTGATCAGCATAGAAAGCTGTTTCACCATTGATAAATGCTGTACGGAAGTAATCCCAGTTAGCACCTTCTGGCTGTGGGAGCTGATAATTCTGCCACATGTGCTGAACCCAGTTCCAAGCTTCCATTGACTGTTCTGAACCTGCATTGTTGAAATATTTACCATCCTTATCACGACCGATAATTGAACCGCCGTTTGAATCAAGAGCAGAATATGTAAATTCTGTATTGAAAGAAGACATACCATACTGATCAATTACACCATCGTTATCAGTATCACGTGTCATTTTCTTACACATTTCTTCGAATGTTTCCCAAGTCCATTTTCCTTCTTTCTGAAGATCATATGGATAATCTGGATCGTAACCATTTTCCTGAAGGATTCTCTTATTGAAGAACATACCATTCTTAGGTTCTGGTTTTCCCCAGTTGAATGCGTAGAATGAATCACCTTTCTTAAGTTTTTCTACAACACCCTGGTCATATTTTTTAGCGTTATGATAATCAACAGATTTAATTTTTGATAAATCATAGAAAAGATTTGCTTTAACACCTGTATTTGCAGAACGTCCATCGATGATGAAAATATAATTTTCATCTCCACCTGTAATACAGAAGTTAGATACGAACTGTGGTTGTGAACCCCAACCTGCAGTTGCTTTCTGAACGATATTTACATTGTAAGTATCACATGTCCACTGACGCCATGCTCTTTCATCTTCCTGCTGTTTTGAAGAAGCTGGAGTATCAGGATTTGACCACCAGTCACCAATGATAATATCCATTCCATCAAAGTTCCAAACTTTATTAGTGTCAGGATTCTTCTGTTTAGTGATTCCTTTATACTGGTCACTACCCTTACCCTTTTTTTTCTTAGCAGCACTAACTGTACTTACAAGAGCTACTGCTGCAAGTGCGATACACACAGCTTTTTTGCATGTATTCTTCATCATTTTGGCCTCCTATTTTTTTACCTAATGATTTTTTATATTTTGTTTTTTTAATTATAACACACTATTTATATAAGTCGATTTTTTTTTAATAAATTTATCTCTTTACTAATTCTTTAAGAAAAATCCCCTAAATAAAAAATGCCATAATCTGCAAGGATTTACCAAAGAGATTATGGCTTAACAGCTAAATTAAAAAGTAATTAGCGGTTTATATCATCAAGAAGACTCTGCCAAACATTCTGTGTAGCTTCGTACTCTTCCATAGGAGTTCTCCAACCCCAGCAGATTGAGTTACACATATCTTCATCACTAATACCTGTAATAAGTCTAGCATAGTTTGGATTTGGAGTTTTTGAAAGTATTTCGATTGTTTCATCTACAGCACGTGAATCACGGAATCCTGCATAATAACCTTCTTTCCATGCATCTGGTCCTTCATATCCAGGAACCTGACCGTTCCAAAGTTCTACAGCTTTAGCAATTTTTTCTGTAGTTGCATCGTCGTAAATATTAGGAATAATCCACATTGGAGTATCGTGAATTGTCTTATATTTTCCATCACTGTGTGGTCCAAGAGGAAATGCTACAAAACCAAAATCATCCTGCATTGAAGATAATGTACCATTTGGCTGTGCAATATATTCCTGGTGACACATAAATGCAGTCTGTCCATTAATAAATGCTGTAAGGAAGTAATCCCAAGCAGCACCTTCAGACTGTGGAAGCTGATAAGTTGCAAACATACGCTGAATCCAGTTGAAAGCTTCCATAGAATTATCAGAACCAGCATTATTATAGTATTTTCCGTTTTGATCACGGCCAATCTTACTAGCATTATTTGAAGCAAGTGCTGCAACAGTAAAACATGTATAGAAGTTAGACATAGCATACTGATCTACAACACCATCGTTATCCAAATCTCTAGTTAATTTAGAACACATTTCTTCAAATTTTTCCCAAGTCCATTCACCTTTTAACTGAAGATCATATGGAGCATCAGGATCATAACCTGCTTCTTCCAAAAGTCTCTTATTAAAGAACATACCTTCACGTGGCTCTGGTTTTCCAAAGTTGAAAGCGTAGAAAGAATTACCTTTTTCCAAGAGAGTAACTACTGACTGATCATAAATACTCTCATCATGATAATTGATTGATTTTATTTTAGACAAATCATAAAAAAGATCTGCGCGGATACCAACATTTGCTGAACGTCCATCAATACAGAATACATAATAATCTTTACCATCTGCACCAGACATACAGTAGTTTGCAACTGCCTGAGGTTGTCTTTCCCAACCTGCAAACTGTTTCTGAAGTACATTTACATTGTAAGACTCATTTACCCACTGTCTGAAAGCTCTCTGATCTTCCTGTTGTTTTGAAGCTGCAGGAGCATTAGGATCTGTCCACCAGTCACCCATAATGATGTTCATTCCATTGAAGTTATAAACTTTTTTTGTTACTGGATCCTTCTGTTTTTCAATCTTTTTATAAGGATTATCCTTTTTTTTCTTAGCAGCTGATAATGTCCCTGCAAGACAAAGAGCAGCTACTCCAATACACAATAAACTTTTAATTGTGCGATTCATCATTTACTAACCTCCTAAAGATTTTAACTAATAAATAACTAAATTTATTATAACATAAATTTTAAATATGCAAAGAATAAATTTATTTTACCTTTATTTTTAAGTTACTGTTAACTTTATTTTTACTTAATCCATTGGGACAATATTATAAAAAAGGCACTCCTTAATTAGAAGTGCCTTCATAAAGACTTTTCTTAAAACTGGTAAGAATTACATCTTAACACCAGTACTAGCCAAACTTTCAACAAACAATCTCTGACAGAATACATAAAGTACTAAAAGAGGAATGATTACCAAAAGAACACCAGTAGAGAGGATAGCATTTGAATAACCTACTGAAACTGTAACGCTTGTACCGTAGATAGCATTCAAATACTGTCCAAATCTTTCTGTCAAAGCAGAAATCTGTGTAGAAAGAAGTTTTATCTTTCCTAAGAATAAGTCTGTATAGAATGAGTCAGTCCATTGCCAAACAAATGAGAACAAGAAACAAGAAGTTAAGATTGGTTTTGCACCTGGAATCATAATTCTAAAGAATGTTTTAAATGGTCCACATCCGTCTACATAAGCAGCCTCTTCCAATTCAAATGGGAATCCTAAATAGAACTGACGAATCATAAAGATATAAAGTCCATTCTTAAGACCCATACAACCACAACACATAAGGATGTAAGGAATCATAGATGAACTTAAATTTATTGTCTTTCCAAAGAAATTAAAATAGCGGAAATGTAAGAACAAAGAAGTAGAAATAGTCTGTGGAGGAATTACGATTACCAAAATTACACAGAAGAACCAGAATTTTTTCAATGGAAACTGGAATCTTGAGAAACCATATCCTACAAGACTACAAACAAATACTTCTATAATAGAAACCAATGCAGAGACCCAGATAGTATTAAACAAAGATGTCTTATAATCTAACAATTGAAAACAAATCTGCCAGTTACTAACAGAGAAATGCTTTGGAACTATAATAATAGTTGTATCATATAAGTCTCGTTCAGCCATAAAACTGAAAGCCAGTTTATTTAAGATTGGCTGAATAATCATAAAACACATACCAAATAACAAAATCAATCGGAAGATTCCAATAGCATATTTTTTAGCAGTTTCTTTTAATAATATACCACCAGAAGCCTCATTTCTTTGCCAGAAAGATCTTGTATCAAGTTCTTTTCTTGTACTTTCTTTTTTATTATTAGTCATAGTTATATACCACCTTAGAAATAATCAGAGAACTTAATCCAATTAATAAAATACAAACAGCAAAATAAATCCAGGCAAGTGCAGAACTATAACCGTAATTTAGCTGTATTACCATCTGTGTATTAATTTTTTCCATAATTTTGTTATCTGTCTTCATAAAGAAGTCAACGATAGTATAAATCCAACAAACAAGCATTAGAGGACTTACCATTGGAACTGTAATTTTCCAAAGACTTTCCCATGCTGTACAACCTTCCATATCAGCAGCTTCATACATACTTGGTGAAATATTCTGAAGACCCGAAAGGAAGATGATAATCTGAATACCAGATGCCATAGCAACTTCGTAAATAGAATCGATAATTTCAAAAAGTATTTTAAACACTTTTCCACTTACTCCATTTACACCACCAGTATTTGTTACCAGAATATCTTCCAGTACCTGAGTAATTGTATTTGCATTACCAGATTTTTCGATGGTTTCCTTAAGCTGATTCATTAAAGCATTATTGTATTCCAAACCAACAAGAACACCGGAAGAAAGAATAACAGTAAGGAAGAAGATAGAACGTGCCAATGTTCTTCCTTTGAATTTTTGATTCAATATTAAAGCAACAAAGAAACTAAATACAATTGTAGCCAGAGATCTAAAGAACATTTGTTCAATAGATTCAACTAACATTCTGTTGAATTCTGGGTCAACTAAAAAAGCTCTTTTGTAATTTGCCATATGATTGTTATTAAGTTCAAAACCCTGATTTGAAATAACAACCTCGCAAAAACTCATCTTTAATGACTCTCCCAAAGGACGAACCATAAAGAGTAAAAATCCTAAAATAAAAGGAAGAATGAATAAGTAACCGTACACGGCTCTTCTTTTAGTAAGCCCTACAGCCTTTTTTCTCTTAAACATTATAATCTACCTCCCTGCTGAACTTTATATTGGCGAGCAGGAATCTTGATTCCTGAGTCAGTTACATAATCAACATAGCCATAGTTTACATAAACTTTGTTACCATTATCAAAACTTGTAAGGGTAACTGTATCGTTAAGATATTTATGATCAGAAATTGTTGCATTTTTTACACAAGAAAGATTCTTATCATATTCTTTATAGATAGTTTCAAGTTTATCTTTCCATGTATCAAAACAAGCAGCATAGTATTCTGTGTAATAGGTTTCCTGAAGTTTTCTTTCTGATTCTTCAATGAAAGTAAAGTACAAAGAAGCTGCTGTTTCTGCAGATTCAAGAATCAACTGTTCATTTTCATATGAAAGATTGATAGGTGAACCAGAATAATTTTTATATCCGTGTAATGCAATCTGGTAGAAAGGAACTTCATAATCAATGATAGCGTAATCATTACCATGGAAAATAACATTTGTAACAAAATCTGCAGATTTAATAGCATAATCGTTACCTGCATTAATCATTACTTTAAGTCCCATATCTTTTGCTTCTTGCATTTTACCAACCTGCTGCTTACAAGCATTTGCTCGGGAAATAACACCATTATCGTTATAATCACCACCCAAAACATAACCATTATCTCTATAAGAAATACCAGCAAGGCCATATTTCGAAGCATTTTTTGCAAGAACATCAGAAGCTTTATTAATTGCCTTTGGATTCAAGAAGAAGTAAGTATCACGAGTATCAAGTTTTCCGTACCAAACCTTAGAATATTCACTTAATTCAGCAATCTCATCACTGGCAAATCGTGCAGCATCACGATATTTATTAAATCCTGAAGAAGCACCTGAACGGTGAGCAAACTGAGTTGATGCATCAAGATAAAGTTTTGCAGAAGTATTCTGTGTATCTTTAATCAACTTTTTAAATCCTGATTTACCACCTAACTGTTTAATAAACTTAAATTTCTTGAGATTTTGTTGTCTTATACCGCCGTTAATATCTCCAGATAATTTATAACTTACATTCTTAATTCCCATATTTTCTACTTCTTTAATAATTGAAGCAGCTGATGAATAATCTGTAAGTTTATAAGGTTTAGTCTTAGGAACTCCGGCTACCTGCTGAACTTTATCTACAGCTCCGACTAATTCAATTGCAAGAGGAGTTTCTTCATTATTAACTTTCTTTTCATTTGCAAAAAGATAATTTCTATAAGCCTTTGCCATATCAACGTAAGAATTAGAATTAATAAATCTATAAATCTGTGTAATTCTTTCGCCAGCTGGTAAAGATTTTTCATATGAATACTGAGCACTAGTATTTCTTGAAGATACTTCAAACTGTTCTCCGTGGATCATCTTATAATCAGCACGAATATAGTTGTAACTTGCAAGTTTTCCTGCAATTTCAGCATTAATACCTGCGTATTCAGCACCATTCTTAATTATTGAAATAAATCCTGAATTTTCTGAAGCAAGACCAAATACTGGATAAGCAGCTCTTGTTTCTGTAATTACAGCAGAACGATCAGAACCATAATCCCAACCATAGACATCTGCATAATAGTTATTCTGGCGAGTTTTACCATTATTAAAATTAATAACAGCTCCACCCCCTTCAGGGACTAACATATATCCTTCTGAGGAAGTTCCACCTGCACCAAAATATGGAAGAACAGAAAGCTGAACAATTGGGAATGTGTGACGATATAAAATCTTATCAAAAGGAATATCAACAATTAAATCATTTCCATCAAGTTTATAAGAAACTGTAAGACAGAAAGCTGGTTCAATCTTTTCGTTTACTTCCTTATATAATTCACGGTGACGAAGATAGTCTTCATCTGAATAACCAATTTTTTCAAAAATACTTTCACACTGAACTTTAAGGTAAGAATTTAAAGGATTAAAAATTAAATACAAGTTATCATCTTCAAGTCCAGGATATTTTCTGAGAAGTTCTGCTTCATTATCACTTGATTTAAGATTATCTATATCAACAAGTCTGTAACAACGTTTTGTAATTACGTTCTGATCTGCCTTAGACATCTTTTCAAGATATTCATCCATATCCTCTTCGTAAATTGCAAGAGGATATTTAAATTCACGTTCCATCTGGCTGATTGTATAGTCTACGGTGATTTCATTTGCTGATTTTTTTACATCAAAGAAATCTCTTTTAATACTATATGTATATGTGTCGTAAACATTATCTACACCATTTTCTGTAGAATATTTAACAAGGAAAGTTGACTTCATATTGTTCTTTTCTTTTACAAGAGCAATAGGGTCACTATCCACATCTACAGGATTTGAATACCAAACATGTCCATTATCTTTTTGTAAAACGCTGAACTGTGTAGTTTTTACATCCATTTCGAAACGTAACTTATCGTTTTCAAGAACGTAAGTTTCAGGCATTTCTTCTTCATGTTCATATGGTTTAATAAAAACATCAGTAACATGAGAAACATTAATTAATCTAATTACGATATAGGTAATAAATCCAAGAATAGCTAAAACGATTCCAAGCCCAACATAAAATTTTTTTGTTGGTTTATGCCATTCCCAAGTCTTAGTTTTCATAGGCTTTGGACGACCAATATACCATTCTGGATATTTCGAGGCTTTTGCTTTTTTTACCTTAGGCGCTTTAGGAGCCTTTGGCATTTTTTCTTCTTTTGTATCTTTCATTCCAAAACTCCCATCAGTTCAATCTGAACATAATTTCTCGTCCGAGTGAAACAAAGTATGCAACTCCCTGAGAAATCATACTAAAGAACAACAACATGATAAAAATAAATACAAGCATTCCGAACAAGGTAATGATTGTAAAAAGTATAGTTTTCCCAAATCCATAGGCATTAATCATCATCATAGCCATGAAAATTAAAATAATACACCAGCCTAAAGAAATAGAATTAAACACGTTATAGAAAGTTTGACCTTCGTATGTAAACAAATTACTCAAGATAATAAGAGGAATCTGGATAAGTGGATATGGGAATAAAGCATAAGCTGTACCCATATAAATATCTCCAAGATGACCTTTACCATCGAATAAAGTTGTTACACCCCAGTTACAAAGACAGAAAATTGCAAGTGGTAAAAGAATTGAAGCAATATGCATCAATACATTAACCTCTTCCCAATTTACGTCCAGGAATAAGAAACTTGTAAAATGAAGCTTCCAGATGTGGGTAAATACAGTAAGGAGTACAATAAAATTTGCAGCAGCATATGAACCACGCTTTGCATGAGTTAAATCCCACATACCATCTGCAGGGTGTGAGATTACATAAAATGCATATTTTAGAGTATTTCCAAAACGAACATATGTTTCTTTTTGAACAATTTTATTTAATTTCTTTGTTATATAACTCATAATGATCTAAGCTCCCGTCTAAGTTTTTTAATTCGTTTAATTACAAACGGAACCAGAATTACAAGGATAATTACACAAACAACCCAAGTAAGATTTTTTTCAATCCATTCTTTACGATAATAAGTAAAAGCTTTAGAGTAATTTGTCTTATCTCTCTTTAAGCGGAAATATTCCATTGCTTCTTTGTATTTTTCCTGACGGAAACAAGATTTTCCTAAACCAATGTAAGCTAAGTCATAATTTCCATTCATTTCCAATACTTGAGACCAAACATCTGCTGACTGGTCATATTCACCAATAGCATAAAGTTCTGTAGCTTCGTAAATCTTTTTACCATACTCTGTGGGTGTGAAAACTGTAAGAGATGCATTCATTGAATCAAGAACTAACAAATCTTTTCCGATATGTTCAATTGAAGAAGGGCTTCTGAAGAAACCGTCAATATTACCTCTGTTACCAAAAGCAAATAGAAGTAGTCCCTGATTATTGTAACCAAACAAACGTCCACGAGATTCATCAAGAGCAATATAAATATCATCATCAAGAACGGTAATATCTATAAAGTGAGCAGGCTCTTTTACACCAGCAGCATTACCCCACTGTAAATCACCAATAGGAGGAGTATGTCCATTTTTAACAAGAATATCATTTCCTAAGGCATTTAAACGGCGTATAGGTTTTGCTTTATCACTTAAAAGATCCCACTGTTCAAATGTTTTTGTTACAGCATAAATAAAACCTTCTTTATCAATTACAGCATTTGAATATTCTGTAGGAACAAAAGATTCCATCTGTTCGCGCTGAGCTTTTGTTGAAAAATAGCGCTTCCAAAGATAATCGGTCCAGTTATAAGTTACTTCGCTGGCACCATAAAATCCTGCAAAAGATCCGTCATATTCATATTTCAAAAAACCTTTATTAACGTTTTGAGCAAGAACATAAGCACGACCCTTGGTATCGGCAACTACCTTCTGTGGATAGAAAGTTTTACCTTTTTCATAAGTAGGATCATCTGGTTCTACAAATGAAAATAGATAATTAAGGTCTTTATCAAGTTTTACAACGCGACCGTTTTTTGTATCAGCAATGAAGAAAGAACCATCTTCTTCATTAACAAAAATATCTTGTGGAGCACTAAAAGTATTAACTACTCCTTCTGGTGCATTAAAACTTGAGATTACTCTTCTTAAAGAAAGAGTCTTATCATCATTATAATTTAATTCCAAAATTCTATTGTTATCTTTGTCAACAAGATAAACAATATTTCCAAGGCAGAAAAGACTTGCTGGAGATTTAAGTGGAGTATCCAGTTTGAAATCATCTGCATACAAAACACTTGAAACTCTGTAAACGTCTGGAGATTTTTCAATTTCAGACCAGTAGTCATAAATATATGTATCTGCCTTGGCAAAAAGACCACTTAGACAAACAGCTAAGAGGCTTAAGATTAATATAATTCTTTTCATCAGTTACCCCCTTAGTCCTTAAGTCCTGATGTAGCCATAGTTTCCATAATCTGGCTCTGAGAGAAAATAAAGAAGATGATAGGAACTGACATTGTAAATACAATTACAGCCTGTCCCTGTCCCATACGAGCAATACCACCAGCCTGAATCTGATTCAAAGCGTAAGCAAGCATCTTTTTACTTTCTGTATAAATGTACTGAACCTGTGGATTGTTCCATAAGCCCTGAATTGAGAAAATAGAAATTGTAAGCCATGCAGGTTTTACGTTTGGCATTACAAGTTTCCAGAAAATCAATAATTCATTAGCACCATCAATTTTTGCAGCTTCAATTATGGACATAGGGAATCCTTCCATAAATTGTTTCATAAGGAAGAGTCCCAATGAACCACCAATAGCAGGAAGAATTAATGCCCAGTAAGTATCAACCATGTGAAGTCTACACATTATTAAATAGTTTGGAATACCTGTTACATAACCAGAGAACATCAAAGCAACAACTGCAAGTCTGAAGAATAAGTTTCCGCCAGGGAAATTATACTTAGCCAATACATAAGCTGCCATTGAAGCAATAATTACATGTCCAACTGTACCAACCAATGTTACAAAAATTGTATTAAATACATAACGTGTAAAAGGAACCCAAGACTGACTTAAAGTAACAAATAAATCTGAATAGTTATCAAAAGTCGGATTTCTTGCAAAAACAGTCTGAGGCTGTTTAATAAGTTCATCAAGAGGTTTTAATGAACTTGTAATAGCAAAAACTAAAGGGAAAATCATCAAAAGCGAAAATAGTCCCAGGAAAATATAAACACCAACATCGCCACCTACAGAACGGTTTGGCTTACGTCTATGTTTATAGTGATGAATCTTCGGTCCAACATCTGCATATTTATTAATCTTACTCATTTTCATCACCACCTATTAGTGTCCAACTCTGTTAAGAAGAGCCTGAATTATCTTGTTACAGATAATCATTGTAAGGAACAATACAACTGCAATTGCTGAAGCATAACCAAATTCAAATCGAGTGAAACCATAGTCGAACAAGTGAGTTACAATTGTACGAGCACAATAATCTGTTGAAGGATAACCAGCAAGAGTTCTAGGAACATCACAAACGTTGAAAGCCTGTGTAATAGACATTACAGCTCCGAACAAAAGCATTGGTTTCATATTTGGAAGTGTAATATACCACAATTCCTGCCAACGGTTTTGAACACCATCAATATAACCTGCTTCAT
This sequence comes from uncultured Treponema sp., assembly GCA_946061765.1. GTDB lineage: Bacteria > Spirochaetota > Spirochaetia > Treponematales > Treponemataceae > Treponema_D. The sequence goes on along the minus strand of CAMGTC010000015.1, from coordinate 5,822 downwards.
ACTGTGACTGATCAATACCTTTGAGACCAGCAACGAATGAAAGGAATCCTGCACCTAATGACTGCCATAAAATTACAGGAATAATAACTTTCATTACTGTTTTTGGATCTGTAAGGAAGTAAATAGGACTACTTACAAGTCCGGTTTTTATTAACCATGAGTTTAACCAACCATAAGCATCATCACTGAACAACTTCTGGAAAACTGTTACAACCATACCACCAGCAATAGATGGGGCATAAAAGAAGAAAACAACCAAAGTTCTAACCCATTTTGGAAGCTCATTAATAAGCCAAGCAAAAAGGAAAGCAAGGATATAACCTACAGGACCTGTAATAACAGCAATAAGAAATGTATTCTTTACTGCAATCTGGAAAACTTCATCCTGAAGGAAGAGGTTGATATAGTTTCTTGCACCAATAAATTCTGGTTTTTCCAAAATATTAAAGTTTGTAAAACTATAATATATAGAATTAATTACTGGGCAAACATAAAAAGTTATAAACAAAATTGCATAAGGTAAAAGGAATAGATAACAAAACTTCATAGTTTTAGCTTTATGAATTGTATCTGTTAGCTGCAATTTTTTTCTATCAAAATATTTATTCCACATTTCGCTCATAATATTTCTCCACTACTCTGTAGGTAATTTAAATTCCTGACGTTTACGTGTCAGTTCTTCATTGATTTTACGAGTATAGTCAATCAATGTTTCACGAGGATCATCTTTATCGTTAATAACTTTACGAGCACCGTTAACAACGTGTCGTGGAGTATAGTAACTACCAGGAACTTCAGGAACACCAACAGTTTCTTTCAATGAATTTTCAAGTATTTCAATCTGCTGAGAATTCCAAGGAAGCTGTTTAAGAGCCTCAACATTGGCTGTAGCATAACGAGCTGAAGAACCAAGTAAAGCTTCAATTTCACGACCGAAACGTAACTGGGCTTCAGAAGATGTCCACCATTTCATAAATTCCCAGGAATCATGCATACGAGTTTCGTTCTTTCTTACTTCTCTTAAAGTTTTTTCATCAACATTTACAACTAAATTATCATCAACTTTACCTGCAATAATTGAATCGTAAGAAGTATTAGAAAGATCTGTTTGCTTTAAGTCATCTAAGTCAAGACCTTTTTTAATCATCATAGTACATGTAGTTCCTGCAATTGATGAACGGTCAATAGTACCATCTTCTTTTTCTGTTCCAAGAAGATATGTAAAGTCCCAAAGACCACGAATTTCTGGAGCAGAAACTGTAAGTGTGTTGTACATTGTATAGTTCTGAATACCAAGTGGCATTTCACCTACACGGAAACGGTTTGCAAAGTCAAAGTAAGCAGGAAGACCATAACTATTGAAGAGACTTGTATAAACCTTAAATGCTTCAATACCAGCCTCGCTGTCAATTACAGTTTTAGTACCTTTATCATTATAAACTTGACCACCGTTCTGGTATAAGATTGCATACAAAGTAGTCATATCTGGGTTAACAATCTGAGGGAAAGGAATACCAACATCAAGATTTTTTCCCTGTAAAGTTGGAAGAATTTCAATTAATTCATCCCAAGTTTTTGGAACATCAACACCAATTTCATCAAGAATATCTTTACGATAGAAAAGCATATTAAAGCTTTCTGTTTCTGGAAGAGCGTAAAGTCCGCCATCATATTGATAAGGAATATATGCACTAGGATAGAAACGCTCAAGAACTTCTTTACAATCTTCAAAACGCATTAAGTTAACGTTTGCATTACGTAAAGCATAATCAATTGGCTGTGACTGATAAGTAGAAACTACAACATCAGGTCCGTTACCTGCAACTACGGCATTCAACAAAGAATCAGCTACAATAAGTTTTACGTTTACATTAATTCCAGTTTGAGGAGTAAAGGTATCATCAATCATATTCTTTAAAAGCTGTGACTGATCGCGACCTGTTAAAATCCAAACTTCAATTAAGTGTTCTGAGTTTTCATCATAAACATTACCAAGACTTGTAGAATCTACAAAGAATGATGTAAAGAATGAACGAATTTCATGTCCTGCATTCTTAAACCAGTTTGCTCTGATTTTAGCAATCTTATCATTTGCAGACTGAAGCATAATATAATCAATATCAAGTTTTGTTTCTGTCAAAGAAAGCAATGAAGAACCAAGTGTTGTAATATTATCCTTGAAAGTTGTGAAAGATCTTGTAATTTCATCTGGACGTTTATAGAAATTTTCCAATTCAATAGCAAGAGTTTCTGCAGGAGCAATCTTGTCTGATTTTTGACCTGTGATTTCAATAAATCTATCTACCTGTCTATAAAGACGGCGACTTTCTACAAGCATAGCCTCATATTCTTCTGGATATACTTTATCAATTGCATAATCACGATAAGGGTCTGGATTTTTACCTGTAAGTACAAGGATTGTACGGTAGATAATATTCAAACGATAGATACTATCATTCAAATCATTAATAATCTGTCCTACCTCACCAAGAGTAGCTTCAAGTCTTACCTTGTGAGTTCCCTTAGATAAATAAAGTTTATATGGATTTCCTTTTTTATCAGAAAGTGTTACCAATTCCCAGTCAGTTGAATATTTAAATCCTACTGATTCAAAATCATCAATTGGAATTACACCATCAATATATACAGAACGACATGCAATATAACCACGCTGGTAAAGCTGACGAGCTTTTACAGAAAGTGTGTACCAGCCATCTTCCGGAACTTCTACATTCCATTCAATCCACTGTCCAGGAGATTTCCAAGATTCTCCACCTGTATAGTTCAAGATTGTATTTTTTACACTGTAAGGTTCTGTTGTAGCCGATGAACGGTCATAACGAGCAAATAATGAAGGATCTGAACGAGCAACAGAATCTTCTCCCTGAACTTTAATTAAAACATCAGTTTTTGTATAAGATTCTGGTTTAGAAGGCTGCTTTGCCAGATACTGCTCATATGTATCATATGTTAAAACAGGCACCAGCTGGAAACTACTGATTCCCATTGGTTCATTTGTAGATTTAAATGTGATTTCATTAAGACCAGCATTAAAGTAGAATCGATAAGGTTCAGTTTCGTAACCTAAATCACTCTTGAATCTTACTGTTTGAAAGTCAAAGAATTCGACCTGTGAAGGACGGATACTATTTCCCTGGTTATCATATTTAATCTCGCCACCATCTCGCCAAAGGCGGTAGAAAGATAGAATATCAGCACCACTAAATGGAACTTTACCATTAATGCTAACTTCTCTTTCCATAGTTACATTTCTTGATGGAGTTGCAATATATTCCATGGAAATATTATAGAAGCCAGCTTCCTTTACATCCACAGACCAAGTTACAGAAGAACGGTCTTCTGTAAAAACGACATCCTTTCCATGATAATCTTTTTCAATTCGAGTGCCATAAGATTTAGACTTATCAAAGTTAAAAATGTCAACATCTACTGTAACAGAAGGATTTTTAGCATCGTTGAAATCTGCTAGATACTCCGAGTAAGTTTTAGTAGAGGAAGTAACACCAACATTTGAGGACAAATCAAAACCTTCGTACTTCTCACTGAAATCTTTATCAGGAATAAGGCTGAAAACTGCGACAAGTACAAGGATGGCTGCTAAACCAATAAGTAAATTTCGCAGAGTTTTGTTAATTTTAATTCCTTTCATAATAGCAAATATTATAACACAAAGGTTTAAAATTACATAGGAAAAAACACTGAATAAAAGCATATTTTGTGCATTAATTTAAGTAATTTTAGTTTATTTTGAAATTTTTGAGTAAAAAGAAAAGGCTAATTTTACTTTTTAATAAAAAGAAAAATTAGCCTTTTAATTACTTTAACTTACTTTAATACTATGATTATTAATTATGAAAATAACTGTTGAATTCATCATCAGAATGAGGTGCACGCTTCTTATTATCTTTATCATTTATATTTGCACTTTTAAGATTTTCTGCATTTTCCACTGGATCTTCATCTGAATATATATCAGCAGAAGGAATAATAAGAGCAGCCAGAAGATAAAGAATTACACCTGCCCCCTTAAAAAAGAAAATAATGCCAAAAATCAATCTGATAATTGTTGGATCGCAGTTAAAAAATTCTGCAATACCTCCACATACACCAAAAAGCATTTTATTTTTGTTAGATTTATACAATTTCTTTTTCATACGAAAATCTCCTTAATCTGAAAAATTAACTTCTACCCTTCCAATTCCACAATTAATTGAAAGGTGATTATCTTTTTTACTTGGACAATAATACTTTAAGAATCCACTTTTCTTTTGATTATTAAAATTTACTTGGCCCAAACCAACTTTAGCATCATAAGAATAATCTGCTTCATTATCATTTATGTTTAGAACAATATTCCCCATTCCACAATCAACATTTGTAGTACCTTTAAAAATTCCTTGAGCAGAAAGCTTACCCATACCACATCTGAAAGCAGCATTTCTTCCTTGTATTTTACCAATATTTAAATTACCAGCTCCAACTTCAAAATGGCCTTCATCAAATGAAAAATCCATTTCTTTAGCTTCAAAAGAGCCGGCTCCCAGATTTATTTTTAATCTGTTGATTACAGCCCCTCTTGGAATAGTAACAAGAATTCTTGGCACAACTTTATCCTGTCTATCATGGCTCCAAAAATTAAAATTTACCCTCTTGTTGTTGTAAATGTTCAGACTTCCATTTGAGGCTAAGCGCACAATAAGACTTTCTTCTGCAAGCCCCTGACTTTCGACTGCATAAAAATCTCCAGGAATTGCAACAACTTCGGCAGCAGAGAAAGTCAAAGTTAAATTGCGTACTTGAGATTCATCAAATGAATAAAAAAGATGACCATAAGTACTTTGTGTTTTTTCCTCTGTTGAATCTGAATCATTTTGGGAAGTTTTTGATTTTGCAAGACCATTTGCTAATTTTGCAGCAATTGTTTTTGCAAGTTCTTCGGGACTTCCTAGTTCTTTCATAATTTCTTCATCATTATCAGCCTCTTCAAAATAATCTGAATAATATGAAATCGCCTCCTGGCGTTCATCATTTGTCAGGGAACTTAAATTCTTCCCCAACTGCTCTAAATACTCCTGTCGTGTCATTTAATCACTAACCCCCATTAATATTTCATCAATGCTCTTTTTGTTAGAAAGCCATTCCTTACGATAAGAATCTAATAAAATCATCCCATTGGAAGTAATTTTATAATATCTTCTGTTTCTTCCCTGAAACTCCTGATCATAAGTTTCAAGATAACCATCTTTTAACAATCTTCTTAAAACCGGATATAAAGTACTCTCAGAGACGTCAAAAACTTTTCTTACATCCTGAGTTATTTTATATCCATAAGTTCCTCCTTGGGAAACGACAGAAAGCACAATCGCATCAAGAAGACTGCTTCCGGTAATAAACATTAACACCTCACATTAAAATTATTTACATTTACTATATTATACTTTGTATATTATTGTGTCAAGTTTAATATTGTCTATTTGTCAATATTGTTTTTTTTGATAAATTAAAAGTGAAAAACGTAAGAGAATATTTTTGAAGTTTATGATTTAAATTAGTTCCAATTTCGAATTTTAATTCAGGGGTTAATACAACCCCTGAAAACGGCCGAGTCAAGGGCTTGAACGAAGTGTCCCTTGACCGGACGTATTTAGGGTTTATTACAAATCCTAAAAACGGCCGAGTCAAGGGCTTGAACGAAGTGTCCCTTGACCGGACGTATTGGTAATGCATAAAATTGATTTTTATAATTGCATTTGCATTATGAAAAGACTGCCAGTCAGAAAGCGACTGTCAAAACCGCTACC
>CAMGTC010000014.1 GCA_946061765.1 uncultured Treponema sp. | reverse complement strand
CTAAACAATTTAATTTTGCTTCAACATTAAGTTCATCATAATTAACAACATCCATTAATGCTCCAGATATTAAAGTTAATGGAAGTCCAACTCTTTATGCAGGTAAAGATAGAGATTTAGTTATTTCTGGTTATACAAAAATTCCTGACAGTGGTTTACCAGTTCTTACTATAACAGACGATGATGATAATGTCTGGCTTGAATATGAATTTACAGAGGCTGACTTAAGAGATGGTTCTAGAACAATTTTTGATTTTGAAAAAACTATTCCTTATTCAGAATTAAAAGAAAGAGCAGAAAATAAATCTTCAACATTTACTTTAACAATTACTTCTAATATTGATGGAAATAAAGGAAATGTTTATAGAAATGTAATTTTTGATATTCAAGAGCCAGAAATTCAGATTAATACAGTAAGTCCTTTAATACAATCTTACAATGGTGCTTATGGAGCAGACTCTAGTGGAAGTCGAAGTGATGGTATTTATTATACAAACGGACTAGTAGAAGTAAGCGGCATTCTTTCTGATGTTGATACAACTGTAACTAATTACACATGGCAAATTTTACAGGGTGATTCAATTGATTCTCTTACAAATGTTACAAAAGAAGCTTTTGTACAATACGATGAACGTTCAGAAAGTGATGAATATCTTGTAGAAGATTCTTCTGATTCTTCAAAGAATTATGTTTACGAAAAATCTTCTGTAAATGCAAAATTTAAATTTGATACAAACAAGATTGATGACAAAAAAATAACTGCAATCAAAATTTCAGCTTATGATATGGCTGGAAATGAAAGTACAAGTCTTTCTTATTCTAGTTCAACAAAGGTAAAAGATAATCTTATTTACTTATTTGTAGATCAAACTACCGATAAACCAACTTTCCAGGCTCAGGATGGTAAGAGCTGGAAGTCTGGAATTGTTAATCCAAATTATATTAATCAGTACTTGGGCTTAGATAACGAAGTAAATGTTGTACCACAAGAGGGAAACCTTTACGTTAAATTAACAGATGATGACGGTCTTAAAAAAGTTTACACTAAAATAGAATTAGTTGATTCTTACGATAAATCATCAGGCACAGATTCTGCTACAAAAAACTATATTCTTTCAACCACTAGTCCAGTTGTGGATAGTGAAAGTTCTGTTTCTGGAGTAGAAAATTCTATCAGCTTATCAATGCCTAATGATCCAGGCTTCTATCTTGTAACTCTTAGAGTTGAAGATTCAGAATTTAGCAGTGAAAGTTTAACACCAAGCCACTATAGAGAAGAATCATTCCTTATTAGAGTTAAAGGAAATGGTGCAACCATTACATTAACTAGAGATCCAGACAGCAAGTATATTAGAACTGCAGATGCAACAGAAAGCGGAAAAACAAAACTTACAATAAAACTTAATATTGATGGTGAAAAACCATACAAAATTACAAGAAGTTACTATATGAAGAATGATAATGGTGATTATGTAGTAACTTCAAAAATCTTAAAAGAAAACTGGCAAGATGATAAGTACACCGATGAATTTGATATATACAATATTGGTTTTGGAGATGATAGAGAAATAAAATACACAGTTGTAGATTTATCTGGAAGTTCAGCTTCAAAATCTTTAAAACTTACAGTAGATAACGACTCTCCTACAATTACTGTAACTTACCCTAACAAAAATGCTTCCTTTGGAGAAAATGCTCATAATGGTAATTCTGCAACTATTCGTGCTAGTGTTAGTGACAAAAATGATTCAGGTGTAGAAGGTTCAGGTGTAAAAACAATTTACTATGCATTTACAGATATTTCTCAAACAGAAGAACCAAGCTCAAGCTCTTTCTATAAACAGGAAGCAACTAGCGGAACTCAAAATCTTGTATTAAATCTTGAGAGCGGAAAAGGTGATAATACTAAAGATACCTTATACGAAGGAAATTATAAACTTTGGATTAAGGCAGAGGATGATGCTCAGAATATGTCTGACTATGACATTTATACATTTAGTGTGGATCAGGATCCTCCAAGTATTGAATATAATGTTGTAAAGAAAGTTCAGAATTCTGATGATTCTTATCAAAGAGCAGGTTCTGATGATTCAATTTCTTTGACAGATTCAAGTATTGTAGGTTTTAAACTTAAGGGAACTGTTTCTGATGTAAATGGAATTAAGGAATTTACAATTGATGGAAACTCAGTAGCTTTTGATGATGATGGAAACTGGCAATATCCACAAGCTGATGACGAATATATAACAAACCAGAAGACTTATAACTACACAATTGTTGCAGAAGATAATTCTGGTACAAGTTACGTAAAAGAAGATGGTTCTACAGAAACAATTGACGGTAAAAAGACAATAATCACTAAGAAAGTCCTTTTTGATACAAAAGGTCCAGTAATTACTATTAATTTGAGTGAAGATAGCGATGGAAATTACTGGTTTATTGGTAGTGGTAATACATATCTTTCTGGAACAGCTAATGATGGAGAAAACGGTTCTGGTCTTAAATCACTTTTATTTAAGATTGATAACACAGAAAGTGTATTACCAGTTTCTGAAGAATGGCAGACAAAAATCAATCTTGATAATTACACAGAATACACTGATGAAGAAAAAAATGAACATACAATAAAGATTACTGCTACGGACTTGGCAGGTAACGAAAGTTCTAAAGAAATTCCGATTAGAATTGATACTTCTGAGCCAACAGTAGACGGATTTACAGCAGATAAGACTTATATTTCTGATTCTTCATCTGTTACATTTACAGGTTTTGCATTCGACGGACTTAGAAGTGCTAAAAGGGCTTTAAAATCTGCAGTATTGAAAGCAACTAAAAAGGTTTCTGCTACAGTAGAAGGCCTTACAACTGAATCTTGGGAAGCTGTAGATATCAACTCCAGCGACGATAAAAGTAATGACATTACACTTAGCCTTTCTAATAATAGCAGTGATTTTGGTGCCTTCACTCAGATTCTTAACGGCTCAAGTTTAGCAGACGGTGAATATAGATTTATTGTTACTACAACCGATATTGCAGGAAGAACTTCTGATTCAGCTTATGTTACTGTAAAAGTTGATAAAACAGCACCTGATTCAGATGGAATTACAATTACCACAAGTAATTCAGATGCAAGTATTACAATAGACGGAACCCCATATGAACTCTACAATACTTCATCTTTGGATCTTAAACTTAAAAATGTTATTGATACAAGTTCTATAACTAATGGAATAGAATCTGGATTATCAGGTGTGGAAATTTCTAACAACGCTTCCGATACAAATCCAACCTGGTCAGCCTTAACAAAAGATGGAAGTGATTATAAGGGAACTATTACAGGACTTACTAAACAGGGAATAAATACAATTACAGCAAAAGCTACAGATAATGCAGGTAATGTAAAACAGTTTACTAAAACTATCTTTATTGATACAAAGGAACCTGATACTCTTTCTTTAGTTTCTGTACAAATGGGAACAGATGATGCCAAAAGTGGTATTACAAGCAAATTAGTAAACAACAGTAAAGATGCTACTTTTGTATTAACTGTAAAAGATGCAAATTCAGATACAGAAAATGCATCTTCTGGAATAAAATCTGTAAAATTAACAAAAATTGGAAGTACAACTCTTACAAGCCCAATTTACGCAATTCTTGTGAGTGGTGATAATTACCAGATTAAAGTGCCTGCTGCTACAATTTGCGACGGTGCTTTAACAATTGAAGTTTATGATAATGCAAACAACAAAGTAACTAAAAATGATTTGTTTACATTTATTTATGATAATAATTCTCCAACAATTACACTTTCGGCTATTACAGATGCAGATACCTCTACTCCAGATGTTGACGTAAATGGAACATTTAAAGTTTCTGGAACTGCTTCAGATACTACAGCTTCTGGAAGTGGTAAAGTAACTTCACTTGAACTCCAATGGGCTACAAGTCCAACAGCTGATAGCTGGACAACTATAGACAGTAAAGAGTCAACAAGTGGATTTACAAGCTGGTCATTTGATGTAAATTCACGAACTGTATTTGTGGATTCTGCTTCAAACCCTTTAAATGATGGTAGTAGCATTTACCTTAGAGTAAGTGCAAAGGATGAAATTGGAAATACTTCTACTTCTGCTGCAAGTGAAGTAATTCTAAATCAGGATTCTGACAGACCAATAATTACTCTTACAAATGCCGATTTATCTGCATCAAATATAGATTCAAACTACTACTGGCATTCAGAAACAATACTTTACTTTACAATTTCGGATGATGACGGTTCTATTACTTCTACAAGTACAGATGGAAATGTTCAGATTTCGGAAGATGGAACAAACTACACTCCTGTTGAATATAACAGTGTAGGAACTTATACCTTTACTTCAAATGGTTCAAAGAAAATTTACTTTAAAGTAACAGATAAGGGTGGTAAAACCTTTACTTCAAATATTGCTTCAACCACATTTAATACATTTGGACCAAAAATTCTTGATAAGAATAAATCAAATAAACTTGGTTATACAAGTGCTGATGATATTGTTTACTTAAAAGTTGATACACAAAACCCAATCATAGATGATTCAAAAGTTTATTATCAGGTACTTTCAAGTTCGGCTACATTAAGCACAGATTCTTATGCAGAAGATAATCTTAATAAAGCTACAACAGATTATGGTTGGAAAAACATTGGTGAAATCTTCTCTGATAAGATTGGTGGTCCAGACACTGTTCTTTATGTAATGTACAGGGCCGCAGATGCCAATGGAATTTCTTCTTCAACTTTGAAATTGGCTTCTACAACAGCAGATGAAGTTGATAGTGTTGAAGTTGGAAATACATCTTATTGGTTGACCGATTCAGCTGGAAAGTCAATTCCAACAAAACTTTATATAAAGAAAATAATTATTAACAATGATTCTTCTGTAATGGAAAGTGGTTCTGCAAGTTTGGAAATTACAGCCCAGGATAATGCTAAGCGAGAGGTAACAAAAACTTATCAGACTACAATTGATAATACGGGACCTGTAATTACTTATACAAGTCATTCTGCAGATGCAGCAGAAAAAGTATACGGTAGCGTTTCAGTTGAAGTTCGTGCTTCTTTGTCAGATGCCCAGGGTTCTGCCGTTAATAAGAGGTATTTTGCAATTTCTCTAACTGATTTCGAACCTTCACCTTCTGATTTTACAGATATTACAGAATATGTGAGTGGTGCTTCTTCAACTTGTAGAATTTCTTTTGATGGTTCTGAAGATGAAAATACAGAAGATGGAACAGGAACTGTATATCATCTTGGAACTTTGAATTCAATTATGCAGAGTAAACTTGGAAAAACTGATGATGAATTCAATGATTATGAAACCGAAACTCCTATGTATATCTGGCTTTACAATAGTGATAAGTTAGGAAATGTTTCAGATACCGCAAAACTTCAGCTCAATGTAATTCCACAGGGAGATAAACCTTCAATTTCAATTATTTACCCAGAAAGTGGACAGGGAGTAGGTGGAACTATTCGTGTAACTGGTTCTACAGAAATTACAACAAATAAAGTTGACTCTGTTTGGTTAATGATTGATCCAAGTTATAACGGAAGTACTTTTGATGATGATGGATGGGCTAGTGAATTACAGACTTTGATGACAGCTAAGGGTGTAAGTTCATATTCAATTACTGATGAAGAAGCTCTTCCAGCAGCATTAACTAATCTTGGAATTAAAAAAGCAATTAGAGCCTCTGGTTCAGTTCAAAGCTGGAATAAGGTATTAAACGAAAATAAGGAATTTAATGATAAAGTAGAAAATTCAAACAGAATTATTGCAGTAAAAGCCTACGCTGTTAGTAATACAAATAAGAGTAGTGAACCTGTAATTTCTTACTTTACAATTGACCCGGATAATCCTCTTATTGGTAATGAACAGGAACTGACTCTTGTACAGTACGAAACTTCAAGTGGTAGTGGAATTCCTTGTACAGACGGTAGTGTTTCCTCTGGTAATATTGCTGCAAGCCAAAAATATAAAGCTGATATGTATATAAAAGGAATCTGGTTCTTAACAGGTTCAATTACAGATGAAAGTGGTATCCGTAAGATTGTCTACACAGATTCTGATGGTAATACTGAAACTTTTATTGATATTACCGCTTCTACACCAATTACAAGCCATGCCAATGTTTCTAAATTGGGTGAGACAGCAGCCTGGACAGAAGAATCAGAAAATCAACCTTATTATAACTACAAAATTAATATTCCCGTGGGTTCTACAGCAAAAGATTCCTTTGGAAATCTTACTTATTCAATAGAAGCAACAGAAGGTGGAAAAGAGTCTACTAATGCTACAACAGAAAGTATTTCAATTAATTATGATAATAAAAATCCTGCTTTTACTTGTTCAACTCTAAATGCAGATGTTGATAACGAAGTTTCTCAATATAAAGGAACTTATTCTCTTGAAGGAAGTGTTAAAGAGCCAAGTTCTGGTTCTAACAGCCAGAGTGGATTTGAACGTCTTGCAGTATTCTTTACAAGAGATTTAACAGTTAATGGAACAACCACAACTTATCTTATCGATCCAATGGTTGATAGTGGAGATGATGGAACTTCTAACCGTTATATAGCTGCTACTACAGTTTCTTCTGAAACAACTTCTAAAACAACTATTAATTCTGCCTTTACAAAATCAGAGGAAGGCTTGTTCTGGCGTTCTGCAGAAGCAACACTTGCAAACGGAAATGAATTAACAACAGTTTCAGCTCTACCTTCAAATGTAAGAATTGGTGGACTTTGTAAGTTTAAAAATGTTATTTACAGAATAGACGGTATTACCAATAACACTGTTTACCTCAGCGATAACGTAGTTGCCGATTCTGATGATAACGGAAGTAAACAATATACAGTCTACTTTGCCTTTGCTCAGGTTGTAGATAACAGTGTAGGAGAAAGTGGTACAACAGGACTTTATGATTCAACTAAAACTTCTTCAATTAATTATGATGATGGCGACCAGATGGTAGAGCAGGTTAAGAAAAATGGTACAACTTACGACTGGAACTGTGCTATTGATTCTTCAAACATTCTTGATGGTCCTATTACAATTCACTTTGTTGCTTTTGATAAGTCAGGAAATTATTTTAGTACTTCTTACGATGGAACTGTAAAAAATAATCCTGTTAGATTAGTAGGTGTTCGCTATGGTACAGATAAAAATGGAAATGGCTCTGTTGATGAGTCTGAATATATTGATGATTTAAGTCAGACATATTCAGTTTTAGCAGGACTTTCTGAAACAAATCTTGAAGCCAAAAAAGTAGAATCAATCGAAATTGAAAACAGACTTACTGTAAAAGGAAATTTAACAGTTTATCCACAACTTGTTGGTGGTAACAAAAATCTTTCTTACACTTATACATATACCCAGACTGTTGATTCTACCTCTACAGAAAAAACTACAACTCCTGCAATATTAAAAGATTCATCTAATAATGATGCTGGTCATTCTTCCGATTTACTTGGACGTTATGATAGCGATAAATCTTATAATATATACCCAATTTCAATTACAAGTTCACAATTTGTAAATACCTTAAAGGTTGTAGATGGTAATCAGATTCTGACATTTACAATTTGGGATCATACGGAAGGAAAAACTGTAGGAGTTAATAGTAATAAGGCAACTGTTATTTTGCCAGTAAATATTGCAATTATTGATGGTATTGCTCCAAGTGTAGAATTAGATGAATTCTATTGGAAGTCTGCAAGTGAAAACTGTTTGTATAATAACAGCAGTTCAAATGGACATATAGAATTGTCTGATGAATTACCAGAAAAATTTAAAGAAAATTCTGGTCTTTATGATAGAGACCCTAAGGTTTCTGGTATTATTACATTTAATGGAAGAGCAAAAGATAATGTAATTGTTACTGAAATTTTAGCAAAAATCCCAGGTTATAACTCAGGAAAAGCATTTACTCTTGCTTCAAGACAGGAAGATGGCAGCTGGTCTTCTACTAAACTTATAAGCGATACAAGTTCTGCATTATCCGGATGGGGTATAAAGATTGGAACAGAAACTACAGATGAAAATGATTATGATGTAGTTCCATTTAGCTTCTTCTTTGATACATCATCTATTGATAGCATTGCAAAAACAGATGTAGAAATTCAATTTACAGCAAAAGATAAAGGGGCTGGAACTAATCAGAAAACTTCAGCCGAAAGTAAAACTTCTACTTTGGATTCCGCAAAAACATCTATGTACAAGGTGGATGTTGTTCCTTATATAACAAAGATATACACAAAACTTGCAAGGAATAAGACTTCTAACTGGTCAGTTTATAACAGAACTGCATTAGGCCATTATCCTGTTCAGTCTGTAGTATCAAATATAGACTCTTCAATTACTTTGAAGACAACTACTTCAGAAGATGTTGTGATTTACGGATTCAACCTTAACCATTCTTCTGCAACATTTACAAGTGGAAGCAATACCTTTAAAGTTGGCGAAACTAATGAACTTAAAATAGATAATTCTACTGCCGGTCAATTAAGCTTTAATGTTGCTAAACTTCAAACAGGAAAATTAAATCTTACGGTAAATGGCGTTTCTATTTTGAACAATGAAAATAATAATGATGCTGCTGGAGATGCTAGTGAAGCTGGGGATGCCTACAAAAACTGGTATAACCGCCAGGGTAACGGCGATACAAATAACATTCTTACAGATGATGTTTACTTTGATGTCTGGGAATTCAACGACCGTGCCGCAACTCCAATTAACGGTCTTGCAACCGGTATTAATATGGAAATTAACCAGAAAACAGGGATGTTGAACTATGCCTTTGCAAACGGTGGTCTTTATTACAGTATGGGTGGTAATACAAATAACACTACTGATTATTCTGATGATAATTCTTATTCATCATACTACTGGGCTGGTGACTGGGATACCTTTGCAGGTCCTTGTGTTGGCTTCCATGTTGATGAACTTGGTTATACTTATTCTGTTGTAACAGGTGGTGATACAAATAAGTATGGTCATGTTGATAAATATGCATTCTATACAAGTCGATGGGGACTAGGTGAGAGAGGTACTGGTGGTACGTATGGTTCTACAAATGTCTTGAAACTTGAACACATTGCGCTAAAAACGGGAGCTGATAAATATGATTATTCGCTTATGAAGTACAGGTTCTTGTCATCAGAATTTGCGTCGACAATAAATGGTAATAATACAAATCTGTATATGGTTTATTATGATGCTCTTACCAACCAAATTCGTTTTAGAGCAGGTACCTTCTCTGGAACAGATAAGCAATCAGTAGGAGGATTCCAAGACGATGCTTCATCTCAACCTCCTTCTTGGTATTCAACGACAAATTGTCAGATAATTGCAAATGGTACTGCTGGGGCAACTTTCAAAACAAGTGCTACAAAAACTACTACTGTGTCTGGAATTGAAGGTAGAGGTTCTGGCCAATACGTAGACGTTGCAGTTGTAAAGAATGGAACTACAGATGTGGTATGCGTTGTCTGGTATGACGCAGAAGAAAATAACATGAAATTCAGCTACATATCAGATCCGATAGGCAACTGGGATACTCTCAAAGGCGATGCTACTGCAAAGAACTGGAAAACACCGCAGACCATCTTTACCGAAGGCGGCGAATACTGCCACATTGTTGCAGACAAAAACAATCACCTGCATATTGCAGCCTACGCCGGAAACGGTGATGTAATGTATGCTTACCTTGATACTTATACAAGTACTGCTTCTACTTGTGTAGTTGATGCTTCTGGCTCTGTAGGTGAACACCTGACACTGGATGTTGCTGTGAACTCAAAGGGACATAGTATTCCTTACATTGGTTACTACACAGGTGCAATCAAAAAGCCTAAGTATGCATACCTTGTAGACCCAACAATTAAGGATTCTACTGCCGAATTTAATCCGGTAGCAGCTGGTGCCGATGACTATGAGCGTTACACAGGTGCATGGGAAGTAGCAGTTGTCCCTACACTAAGTATCATGACTACAAACCGAGAAGATAAGGTTAATATCGGAGTTTGGAAAAATTCGGGTGTTCTGACGGATTCGAAAGTCGGTGGAGCGGTTAAAAACAGCTCTCACAGTCCTATAGGTAGCTCTGGTTATGATGCAACAAACTGGAGTAAGACTTTTGGTAATGGTACTTCAAACGGAATTTTGGGATATCAGATTACTACAAGTTCAGGTTCTTGTTTGGAAACTGCTCAGATGCGTTAATTTGTTTAGGTAAGTAAAATGTTAATTTATAAAAGAGGAGTTTTTTATCATGATTATTGAAAAGTTTAGAATTCAAAAAATCACTTTTACTACTTTAATTGTTTTACTTTCCGCATTATTTATTTTTTCTTCATGTTCTGTGGAAAAATCAAAAAAAATTAAAGTTGCATTTTGTAATTTACCTCAAGAAGTCGAAAAATCTTTTACAAAAGAACTTGATCAAAAATTTAAGAATTTAAAACTTGAATATTTTTCTATTCCACCGGTCAGTAAAGTTTCTGCAAAAGCTAGTGCCCGAAAATACGATTTAGTTTTTACCTGGGATGGTCAATCTTGTGAACTCTTAAAAAATTATACTCAACCAGTTGATAAATCTTTACTTTCCCGCCTGCCAAATTCCAGTGCTTCTCAGGTAGATAAGGCTTTACCTCTTTTGCTTAATCACTATGGTCTTGCTTTTTATGTTCCTGTAAAAAATAAATATAATGCCCGTTATCCAAACAATTTTGCAGAACTTGAACGCTACCTGCGTAGAATCAACGGGCATGTTGATTATCCATTTTTTGTTGCAGCTGCAAACGATGTAGAGTTTATGGCTTTTTTATCTTGTTTTGTTGAATCATATTCTGGTTCAGAAGGCTACACAAGTTTTATTCAAGCCTTAAAGGATTACAAAGATATTGATACTTTTATTAAAACTCCTTTAAATTACGAAATTAATCTTGGTAATATATTTGAACTTTTAAGAGAATGGACTTCCAAAGGTTTTTTGAATCAAAACTGGCTGGAACTTAAAAAAGGAGATTTACAACCGCTCTTAGAAGAATCATCAATAGGGATCATTTTTCTTAGCCTTGATGATTTTCATAAAATGTCTTACGAAATGGCAAAACAAATTTCCTGCGATAGATTTCCTGTAGTAAATCCAAAAATTCCTCACGCAATTATTGCTCCAAAAATTGTTTGCCTTAACACAAGCAATAAAACGGTTGTTTTTGAAATTCAAGATTACCTTTTAAATGTACAAACTCAAAAAAGACTTTCAAAATCTTCAACTTATGCTCCAGCAGAAAGTACTTGTATGGCTTATGATAAGCAATCCGATGATGTTCGTTTTCTTGCAGCTGCATGTAAAGCTGGCCCTGTGGATTCTGCTTCAAGTCTTGTTTTTGAAAATGATTTAAGTAGAATGTCGCAAATTTGCCAGGAAATTAGAAATTACCTTAAAATCTAAGTGAAATAAGAATATAAAGTGTATATAATGGCTTTTATGAAAAAGACAAAGTTTTTATTCACACTATTATTGGCAAGCCTTATTAATGTTGGGCTTTATTCATGTGCATCTACATCAGATTCACTTTCAAATAATTCTAAATCTTCTGACTTAACTCAGATTTCGTCAGATTCCAGCCGGGAAATTTCTGGTCAAGTAAAGGCTCAGACTAAAGATTATTTACCTAATCAAGAAAATGTAAAACTTCTTGGTCGTTCTGTTGTCGAAAATGACCTTTTACTTATGTGCTATTCATCAACAGGGGCAGAATTCAATATATCGGCAAAAAGGCTTGATGTTACTGTTATAGGCGATGCAACTGCTAGTCCTTCAAAAATTGACAGTGCAGCTCGACTTCTTGTACTTGTAAATGGTCAAATAATGTTAGATGAAATGATTACAAAAAGAGAAGTTACTTATACAGTTTTTGACGGTAATGAATTAGTAGAAGGCCTTGTACAGGTTATAAAAGTTTCTGAGTCTGCTAATTCAATTGCAGCATTAAAAACTATTTCAACAGATTCAGATGGAAATATCAGGCCAAGTGCAGAAAGAAATCTTAAAATTGAATTTATTGGGGATTCAATTACTTGTGGTTATGGAGTTGATGATTTAGTAAAAGAACATCATTTTAAAACTACAACAGAAGATAATACAAAGACTTACGCTTATAAAACTGTAAAAGCTTTAGATGCAGATTACAGTATGGTTAGTATTAGTGGCTGGGGTATAGTATCCGGTTACACTGGTGATGGAACAAAAAATGTAACATCTGTTCTGCCAAAACAATATTCAAAATTGGATTATTCCTGGGCATCTTCCATCAATGGTAAAGCACCTCAAAGCCGGGAATGGGATTTTTCTTTATTTCAGCCAGATTTTGTTGTAATTAATCTTGGAACTAACGATGCTAGTTACACAAAAGGAAATGAAAAGAAAATAGCTGAATACACTGCGGCTTATGTTGAATTCTTAAAAGATGTAAGAAGTAAAAATCCACAGGCTAAAATAGTATGTAGTCTTGGAATAATGGGTGCTGACTTATATCCTGCTTTACAAAAGGCCGTAGAAGAATATCAAAATCAGACAGATGACAAAAAAGTAACTTGTCTTAGATTTGCAAATCAAAGTATGGCAGATGGAATTGCAGCTGACTGGCATCCAAGTGAAAAAACTCACGAAAAAGCTGCCGCTCTTCTTACAAGTCACATAAAATCTTTAATGGAATAATTTGGGTATTTCTTCTTAATGTCTAAAAAAATGATTGGGAGTAAAATATAAACATGAGTGATGATATTTTAAAATTACAGAACGGAAGCGATATCCGTGGAGTGGCCTTAGAGGGTGTGGAAGGGGAGCATGTTAATCTTACCCCAGAGATTGCAAAGCAAATTGGATGTGCTTTTGTAAGCTGGCTTCAGAAAAAAACAGATCTTCCTTTAAACGAAATTGTTATTGGTATTGGACGTGATTCAAGAATTTCGGGTCCAGATTTAGCTGACGGTCTTGCTTATGGTATTTTAAGTGCTGGTGCTAAAGTTGTAGACTGTGGAATGGCAACAACTCCTGCTATGTTTATGTCTCTTGTTTTTGAAGAAACTAGTTTTACTGGTTCAGCCATGATTACAGCAAGTCATCTTCCTTTTAATCGTAATGGTATTAAATTTTTTGATGAAGATGGTGGCCTTGAACACGATGATATTACAGATATTTTAACTTTGGCAAAATTATTAAATCCTATTTCGGTAAATTATTATGCTTCAAAATGTGATTTAATCGAAATTTATGCAAATTATCTTAAGAATAAGATTAAAAATACTCTTAATGATGGTGAACAGCCTTTAAAAGGTTTGCACATTGTTGTTGATAGCGGTAATGGTGCTTCAGGATTCTTTGTAGATAAAATCTTACAGCCTCTTGGTGCAGATACCAGTGGAAGCCAGTTCCTTGAGCCAGACGGACACTTTCCAAATCATATTCCTAATCCAGAAAATAAAGAAGCAATGGCAGCAATTCAGTCGGCAGTTGTAAAAAATCACGCAGATTTAGGTTTGATTTTTGATACTGATGTTGACCGCATGAGTGCTGTTCTTTCTGATGGCAGTGAAGTAAATCGTGATTCAATTATTGCTATGATTGCCGCAATTCTTGCACCTCAGCACAAGGGCGGAACAATTATTACAGATTCTGTAACATCCAATAGACTTACTTATTTCCTGGAAGATGTTTTAGGCATGAAACATCTTTGCTATATGCGTGGTTATAAAAATGTAATCAATAAACAAAAGGAACTTAACGCCAAGGGTATTGATGCTCCTTTAGCAATGGAAACAAGTGGTCACGGTGCATTAAAAGATAACTACTATCTTGATGACGGTGCTTATCTTGCTGTAAAAATTATTATTGCTCTTGCAAAAGCCTCAAAAGAAGGTAAAAAGCTAGACAGTTTAATCGAAAAGTTACCTCCATTAGTAGAAGAAGGTGAATTTAGATTTAAGATTAACACCGAAGATTTTAAGGCTTATGGAAATTCTGTTCTTGAAGAATTCAAAAAACGTTCAGAAGCTTCTTCTTATAATATGCCAAAATCTTATGAAGGTATTCGTCTTACTTTTGATTCAGAAGATGTAAAAGGATGGATTTTACTCCGCATGAGTTTACATGATCCTGTAATGCCAATGAATATTGAAGGTTTAAGAAAAGGTGATTTGGAAAAATTAAAGAAAGTCGCCATTAAGCTTACAGATGGTTTTGATAAATTAGACAGATCTTCTTTGCTAAAGTAAGTTTTTTAAATTTTTTGACTTAAAATAAGGCTCTGGTTTGAATTTTCTTTCCGGGGCTTTTATTGAGGGTTTATTACAAATCCTAAAGACGGCGAAGTCAAGACTTTAAGCGTGAGCGTGCCTTGGCTCGACGTATTTAGAGTTTATTACAAATCCTAAAGACGGCCGAGTCAAGGGCTAGAACGAAGTGTCCCTTTACTGGACGTATTTTTTAAACCAATAAAGGCCGTTACAGATTTTTCCGGGGCCATAATCAAAGTGTCCATTAGTGTTAAACCTAATTTTGAACAAGGCAGCAGTCTAAAAAAATCTTTTTGCATCTGTAAAGAAAGGTCTCCATATCCTGGACTGTATCTTGGTTTAGTAGTAAAACCTTGAATAAGAGCTTCTTCTTTTATTTTTTTGTTTGTCATATCAATTAAAACTTCAATAAACATTGCACCGCAGGCCTGAAAAATTGCAGCTTTAACCGGATCTATGATTTGACTTTTACGGATAAGAGAATCTACCTGAGGACCAATAGTAGCGGCCAGTAAAGTAACTTTTGTACAGTCTTTTAGGTTACGGGCCAAATCTTTAGATTCAAAAGAAAAATCGGCAAAAGAAATCAAACTTTTTTCTTCATTTATTTTTTCTACTTTTAAATCGAAAGTTTCCCAGCAGGTTCTTGCTTGTAATACTGTTTGCATTTGACTGCTGCATTCTTCAACCAGTTTAAAAATATTTTCTTCTGGAATATCTATTTTTTTGTAGCCCAGATAACGTAAAGTTTCTGAATTGTCTGCTTTAATTTCCTGTGCCTGTGGAAAAAAAAATTGTGCCATTTTATTTTCTTGTCATATTAAAACTGGTAAAGCCATCCAAAACTTCAAGTTTTTTTGCAAATTCAACATAATCAACTTCGTTTGGAGTTTTTACCATATAGCTGATTATAGTTTTATTTTCTTTTGGAGAAAATTCTATATCAGTATCAAAAATGACAATATCCTCATCAAGAATCATTTTTTTGATTGATTTTTCTTTAACGTCTTTTGAATCAAATGTAAAGTGGAAAATTTTTGTGTTTTCTGCTGGAAAAAGAAGATGTTCCAGTTTTTGGAAGGTAACCAGCGAAATCATTATGATTGCAAAAACAATAAATGTTGGAATGTAAACACCGGCTCCAAATGCTAAACCAATTCCTGCGCCCGAAAAAATAACTGCAGCTGTTGTAATTCCACGAATATTAAAGCCCTGGCGAAGAATAGCACCTCCGCCAATAAAACCTATACCTGTAATAACACCTGCTGCAATTCTTGTAGGATCTCCACCGTTTATTCCAAGATTTGCCATATTGCATGAAACTATGCTTAAAAGTGCACCGGTAACAGACATCAAAACAAGGGTTCTAATACCAACTGCGTGATGACTAACTTTTCTTTCATAACCCAAACAAAATCCACAAAAAAATGATGCAAGTATTCTGCATAAATAATCAACTAAAACGTGGTTGGTAAAAAAATCTTTCATAAGCTTACTCCCTTCTTTTTTTTGAGTAAATTTGTTTGTTTTTGTGATGATTATCTGAACAGTATAAAACCTGCAGATATTTTGGCGCCAACTTTATTCCAGTTTGCAGCATGTTTTACAGTTTGTTTATTTTTCTGATTTGAAACTGTCTTAAAGCTGTCAACACACCAGCGGGCAATTGCTTTTTCGTTTTTGTAAAGTTCATTAGAAATGTTACATTTGGCAAGAATTACAGAAAGATAATCATTGTCGTTCACATTTGTGGCAAAGTTTTCTGCAAGAGCAATAAAGGCTTGTTGCGCAATATTTACAATTGAGGAAGCAGGTAAAACATTTTGACCTTTGGGGTTTAAAAGAATATCAGTTTTGGATGGATATTCTCTTAGTAAAAAAGTTACTGTAATTTTTTCTTTTCGCTGATTAATTCTTTTTAAGGCTTCTCCAGCGCTGTATAAATATGCGGTAATCATATTGTCTGTGGCTTCAGTTACTTCTTCAGTCTTATCTAGTTCAAACTGATTGCAAAAATATGAAGAATCAAAGTAAAAAATTATATTATCTGTGTTTGTAAATTTAGTTTCAGCTTTAATTATAAGTGAATGTGCCGAAATAGATGAAGATTTATTCCAGTTTGTGGTGAAAATTCCTTCAGATTCAAACCGGCTGTTATCGTCTTCTGATTTTTGGCTTGTAAAAACTAAATTTCCGCCTTGAGCTAATCCTTCTGCAAAATCAAGGCTGTCTGGAAAATCCTTTCCAATTAACAAAATATTAGACATAATCTTATTATAACACAGTATGGAATGTCCTTCCACACTGTGTTATAATTAAAAAGATATGAAAGTTTGGATAAAATATTTAATTGGTATTGCATTTGGTCTTGCCGCTTCTTTTATTCTTCCTATGGAAAATGCAAAGTGTGCAGAAATAATCGCTTTTTTAACAGAATTGTTTATAAGAGTAGGAAGATATCTTGTTGTTCCTTTAATTTTTTCTACAGCAATTGTGTCTATTCACAAATTAAGAACTTCTAAATTATTAGGAAAGACTTTCATTTGGACTGTAATTCTTATTGTTCTTTCAAGTTTACTTTTGACTTTACTTGGTCTTCTTTCAATTTTGATTATTAAACTTCCACGTATTCCTATTACAGTTGATGTTGCAAGTAATATAGACAAACTTGATGTAAAAGCTATGCTTCTATCACTTTTCCCTTATTCAGGATTTGAAGCAGTAAAAGAAGGTTCATTCCTTCTTGTTTCTTTTGTTTTTGCATTTTTAATTGGTTGGGAAAGTGCTTCTGATGAATCTGCTTTTAAACCAGTTTTTTCTCTTGCAGATTCTTGTTCTAAACTTTTCTACAATATTGCAGTTTTCTTTACCGAATTAATGTCGGTTATGCTTGTTGCAATTATGTGTTACTGGACATTTGAATTTAGAAATATACTTTCATCTGGAATCTTTACTCCAATGATTCTTATGTTCACAGTGGATTTTGTTATTGTAGTGGGAATTATTTATCCTTTGATTTTAAAATATCTTTGTCACGATCCACATCCATATAAAGTTTTGTACGCTTCAATTTCTCCAATACTTCTTGCTCTTATTTCAGGCGATACAAACTTGATTTTCCCATTGAGCATTAGGCATGCAAAAGAATCTCTGGGAATAAGACGTCGTTGCGGTGGATTTACTTTTCCAATGTTTTCAATTTTTGCACGTGGTGGTTCTGCTTTAGTTTCTGTTATAGCCTTTATTTTTATCTGGCGTTCGTATTCAAAATTAAGCATTCCATTTACAGATATTCTTTTAATTTCAGGATTTTCATTTATTTTATCTTTCCTTTTGGGTGGACTTCCATCTGGAGGGGCTTTTGTATTACTTACAATTCTTTGTTCAAAATATGGAAAGGGATTTGAAACTAGCTATGTACTCTTAAAACCAGCAGCTTCAATTATTTGTTCATTTTCTGTTATTTTTGATGTTGCCACTTCTATGTTTGGTAGTTATATTGTAGCTGTAAAGACAAAGATGGTTGAGCATCATATAATACAGCATTTCATTTGATATTTATTAATCAATTTGATAATATCCTATACTATTGAGAGGAGATGAATCAGTGGGAATTTCACTAAAAGAAATAGTTACAGGTCGAAAAACATTTTTTATTACGCCAGATACCTCATTGTTTCCGGAATCATTCCTGGAAGATTATTTTGCTCTTGGATATGAGTGTTATTTTATAGAAAACAACAAAAAAGTTTCAATTCAACGAAAACTTGATATTTTAATATCTATATTTCATGATGTAATCTTTTTCTTTAATATTGATTATCAGCTTCAAGATCAGCGCTGGGAAGATATTATTCGTAATATAACTGAACGTTACGATAACCAGGCTTGTATTGGAGTTTTATACACAAAACGTCAAACAAAAGACGAAAAACTTCGTCTTGAAAAACGATATCTTATGGATATGGGTTTAAGTTGTGGATGTATCCAGCTTGAATACCAGAAAAAACAGAATTTTGAAATAATAGAAAAAATCTTATATGCAAACCAGGCACAGGGAAGACGTAAAAATATTCGTGCTCTTTGTACAAAAGCGTGTACTTTCTCCTTTAATTATAATGGGGCAGTAAATACAGGTGTTTTACAAGATATAAGTTTAAGCCATTTTTCTTTTGTTTACCCAGAAGGAAGGCTTCAGACTCAGCTTTACGAAAAAGTTGCAGATTTCCACTTTAATATCCGCGGATTTATTTTTAGATCTGATGCTGTATTAATTATGGAACGTCCTCTTCAAGGCGAAGTACTTTACATCTTTGCTTTTACTTCTTCTACAGGTGCCAATGGCCTTGATTTAAGAATAAAACAGCTTTTAATTCCAAATATTTATCAGTTGATGGCCACAAATTGTAAAAGTCTTCTTGAGCAGATTTTTAACAAAGTCGGTTCAAGTCTTGATGGTTTGGAAGAAATCTCAACTGACGAAGCCTAATTATTTGTTTAATACAAATTAATTTCTATTTACAGTCTTATTCTTTTTCCATAAAATACTAAAGCAAAATTTTTTTAAGGATAAGCACATTTGGTGCAGCAAAATTATGGAACTTACACAGGAAAAAATTGATTCACTTACTGTAAATGAAGTGGAAATTATGAAAAAAATTGCTGAAGAATTAAATATTAAAATTCAGCAGGTAAGTGCAGTTATCAGCCTTTTTGACGAAGGTTGTACAATTGCCTTTATTAGTCGCTATCGTAAAGATAAAACTGGAAATTTGGATGAAGTTCAGGTTCGTGACTGTGATCATCTTTTTAAATCATATAAAAATCTTGAAGAAAGACGTTTGGAAATTGTTCGTGGTATTTTTGGACAGGGAAAATTAACAGATAGTCTTTACGAAGCAATTATGTCAGCTACAACTTTAACTGCTCTTGAAGATTTATATGCTCCATTCAAGAAAAAGAAGAAAACTCGTGGTATGCTGGCAGCCGAAAAAGGCCTTGAAGGTCTTGCAGATGCAATGCTTAAACTTGATGATTCTGCTATTGAAAAAGAAGCCGAAAAATACATCAAAACAGACAACGAAGATCCTGCTTTGAATGTAGAAACAAGTGCAGACGCTCTTTGTGGTGCTCAAGATATTATTGCAGAAAGAGTTAGCCAGGAAAGCGGAAACAGAGAGAAAATTCATAATCTTTATCTTAAGAGTGGAAATATCGTTACAAAAGGTATTGTTCCAGAAGGTCAGAATGAAGAAGAAGCTCAGAAAGTTTCTACTTATCAGATGTACTGGGATTATAAAGAGCCTTTGAATCAGGTTAAGGCTCATAGAATTCTTGCAATCAATCGTGCAGAACGCGAAGGAGCTTTACAGGTTACAATTGATGTTGATGTAGATGAAGCTGTAAAACTTTTACAGAAATCTTACGAAATCAACAATAAATACCATGCAGATGCAATAGAAGATGGTGTTGTAAGATTACTTTCTCCTGCTGTTGTTCGTGAAATCCGCAGTGATGAAGCTGATCAGGCTGATGAACACGGAATTGGCGTATTCAGCGAAAATTTAAAAAATCTTTTGATGACACAGCCAATAAAAGGAAGTCGTGTACTTGGTGTTGACCCAGGTTACCGTAACGGAACAAAATGTGCAGCTTTGGACGAAACTGGTAAATACCTTGGATTCTTTAAAATTTTCCAGGAACAGGATCCACAGGGTGCATATGATGCAATTAACGATGCAATCGATAAATATGATATTCAGGTTCTTGCTGTTGGAAATGGTACAGGAAGTCATGAAGTTCAGGCAATTGTTTCTAAAGTTTTGAGCGAAAATTATGCAAATTCTGACGTAAAATATACAGTTGTAGATGAATCAGGGGCTTCTGTTTATTCAGCATCTCCTGTTGCAACAGAAGAATTTCCAGACCTCGATGTAATGGTTCGTGGAGCTATTTCAATGGGTCGTCGTCTTCAGGATCCTCTTGCAGAACTTGTAAAAATCGATCCAAAAGCAATTGGTGTAGGTCTTTATCAGCATGATGTAAATCAGAAGAAACTTGCTGAACAATTGGACGAAGTTGTAAGTTCTGTTGTTAATAATGTTGGTGTAAATCTAAATACAGCTTCTTACATGTTATTAAAATATGTTTCTGGAATTAATATTTCTACTGCAAAAAAAATCGTAGCCTATAGGGAAGCAAATGGAAAAATTAAGAGTCGTGAAGATCTTAAGAATGTTCCAGGTCTTGGGCCTAAGGCTTTTGAACAGTGTGCAGGATTCTTAAAAATTGCAGAAAGTTCTGACCCATTGGATAATACTTGGGTTCATCCGGAAAATTATGATGCAGCCCGCGAAGTTCTTCCATTAATTCAGAAAGGAGAAAAAGTTCCTTCTGATTTGATTAAGAAAATTGCAGAAAAATATAAACTTAGTGAATCAACAGTAAAAGATATAGTAGATGAATTACAGAAGCCTAATCGTGACCCACGTGATGGTTATCCAGCTCCAATTATGCAGAAAGGTGTACTTGAATTTGAAGATTTAAAAGAAGGCATGAAAGTTACTGGAAAAATCAAAAACGTAGTTGATTTTGGTGCATTTGTTGATATTGGTTTACACGAAACTGGTCTTGTTCATCTTAGTGAAATGTCTGATAATTATGTAGAAAATCCAATGGATGTTGTAAAAGTTGGAGATATATTCGAATTTACAATCATTCAGTTGGATAGGGACAGACGTCGAATTGGACTTTCATTAAAAAGTGATGCCGCTAGCCGTGCAGGTACTGGACAGAAGTCTACAATCCACAGAGATTCTAATTCAGATGGAAGTGGTTCAAATAAGACTGTAAGAAGAGTAGTTATTAAAAAGTCTGGAAATACTTTGCATTCAGATAAAAACTCTGTAAAAGTTCAAAATAGTAGGGGAAATGACAGAAGTGATGATGGAACAACCTATAATCCATTCGCTGCTTTCTTTAACCAGAAGTAAGATTTAATTTGATAGCCCGAAATTCGAGTTTTTTGAAAATTAAACATAAAATTGATTTTACAAAAGAATTGTTTAATTATGAAATTACGGGAAGGAAGAAAGCGGCTGGCAAAAACATTCGCAAGTCGGAAATGGTAGTT
>CAMGTC010000013.1 GCA_946061765.1 uncultured Treponema sp. | reverse complement strand
GCCCAGTTACTGATGGCACCTAATCCACTTTGTAAAATACGTCCATATTTTGGATTATCATCGCTGGCTGCTAAATATCCTGCGTCTACTGCAACTTTTGTTGAAAAATCATTTCCTGCAATAATCTGGAACTGATCTACAGGCTTAAAACGTCCATAACCACGAATTCTAACTGTACTTTCTTTTCCATCAAGTTTTCCTGCAGCAATTTCAAGACGAACACGTCCATCAAACTTTTCTCCGCTTGCATCGAGCTGAAGTCTGTCACTTACCCTTGTTTTGTTTTCAAAGATATTTTTGTAAGTTTCATCTTCATTTTTCTGATTTTCAAATGTGAATAAATCAGAACCACCTGTGCTGTCTGCATCACCACCAAAAGTATTTGTTACTTTAATTGACTGTGCACTAAGCGCACCACAAACGAGCATACCTGCTAACATAGTAGAAACAATTTTTTTCATATTTTCTTAAAATCCTTGTCCACTGAAATTGTTTTACATTTAAAAAATGTTTTTCCAGCAGACAAGTGCAATATAAATGGCTTTTATTAAAACTTAATAAAGGATATGTTAAGGCTTTGTAAAAATTGTTAGGTTGATGGCCCACTGCACCACTTTCGGTGGAAGTAAAATCTCCAACATACACAACAGTAGCAGGGGAACTTACATTAATTCATTGTCGAATTCCGGCTTTGCTTTTAATGATGATTACTCTGTAAATGTGATTACAGCGTCATCGAATAGCAAAGTAACCATAAAATACGGAATGAAGCCTAGAAATCGTTTTGATAAAGCAGGAATCGATAATGACTCTAAAAGTTTCTTTGGAAACTTAGATAAAAATTATTTTAAACTCATAAACACAGATGACCATTCTAAAATCCTTATTTGTGATGAAGATTTTATGATTATGGGCAGTTTTAACTGGCTGAGTTTTGGCGGTGGAAATGAAAAAGATGCTCGAGGTGAAACCTCTTCCATAAATATGAATAAAGCGGAGATTATAAAACAGATAGAGAAGTTTAAATGAAAGTTGCTGTTTTCCCACAATTTTTTTAATATATGCTATAATTGTATTGGAGGTACTATATGTCATACGAAGCAGTTATTGAACAAGTCAGAACATTACCCGAATCTCTTTTAACATCAGTTTCAGCTTTTATTAAGTTTCTTGAGACAGAACAGAGTGAAGCTTTTACAGTACAAACAATTCCACAGACAAAACATAAACAGGCTTTTTTCGATTTAGCTGGTAAAATTCATCTTGATTCTTCCTCTGTTACAGAACTTCGTGAGGCAAGTCTTTTATGATTCTTGTAGATACAAACGTTATAATCGACTTTTGGGATAAACCTACTGAAGAAGTAAAGAATATTCTTGAAGAAAATGATATTGCTATTTGTGGCGTCATAAAAACAGAAATTCTCCGTGGAAGTAATTCAGAAAAGCAGTTCTCACAAATGGAAGAGGCATTGAACGATTTTACATATCTGTCTTTTTCTGAAAAAGACTGGATTTCGCTTGCAAGGCAATTTATAACGCTAAAAAAGAACGGTCTCGTAGTTCCTTTTCAGGATGCAATGATTGCTTATATTGCCATAAAGAATAATTGTGAAGTTTGGACAAATGATAAACATTTTAAATTGATGCAAATTGTTTTCCCTGAATTGAAATTATTTACTTTATAAATCTGTAAAAAAATCGCCTGACACAGTTTTCAAAGCCAACAGGCAGACAAGCTGCCTGCGGTTTAAAACAATGTTATGTGGACGCCCACACTGGGGCGCTAGTAGTTATAATAAATAAATTTGTGCTATAGTATTACTTATGGAAATCAATTATTGGACCGCTTTAAGCATTCAATATGCTAATCAAAGAAATTATCTCGATGATTTGTTTTGTGTTTATCCAACAATTCCGAATGGAATTAGAGAAATAGATGCAGACCGTTGGAATAATATAGAACAAGCGTTTAATGAGAAGGACAATGAAATTCTCATTAAATATTTATTAAATTTGGACTTTTTTCCAATTAAAGATTCTTATGTTGCTTTTTTAAAAAGGGATCCAAATGCTGTAAAAAGAAATCCTAAAACCGTAGATAGGCTTTGCGGACGTCTTTATGAGATGGGATTAGATAAAATTTGGGAAAAATGTACAGAACCCAAAGAGACAAACAGACAAATTGGGCCTCTGTTCAAAAAATGGTGTAAATCTAAAGCCCTTGGTATAGAGCCTGTTCCATTACACGAATTTATGTCAACAAAGGATAATGCAATTTTGGATGCTTCTGATGCTGAAATGCAAAAATGGGCTTCTGAAAATATTGGATATAAAAGAAATAAAGGATTAGATTTTGTAGGTAGATTCAATGGGAAGTATGTAATTGGAGAAGCAAAATTTTTATCTGATTTTGGAGGTCATCAAGATGCTCAATTGGAAGATGCAATTTTAACTCTCACCGAACCTAATGTAAATGCTGTTCAAATTGCTATTCTCGATGGTGTCGTTTGGTTAAAATCTCAAAATAAAATGTATAAAACCGTAACAGAGAAATATGGCGATAAAAATATTATGAGTGCCTTATTGCTTCGAGAATTTCTTTATCAGATTTAGGAGTAGTCTATGGAACTAATATATCCTGGAAAAAAAACTGCGAAAGAGATTTTAGATTTAGGCTCAACGGCACATTTCTCAATTCCGTATAGTCAAAATAATGCATTAATAAACGGTAATAATCTTGAAGTATTATCAATTTTGCTACATAAGTATAATATGGTTGGTAAAGTAGATTTAATCTATATTGATCCACCATTTGCTACAAATGGAACATTTACTATTGGGAAAAACCGTACAAGTACAATCAGCGGAAGTTCAGA
This sequence comes from uncultured Treponema sp., assembly GCA_946061765.1. Lineage (GTDB taxonomy): Bacteria > Spirochaetota > Spirochaetia > Treponematales > Treponemataceae > Treponema_D. The sequence goes on along the minus strand of CAMGTC010000013.1, from coordinate 19,637 downwards.
AGATGACATTGCTTATACAGATACACTTGTAGGTGAAGATTTTTTAGAATTTTTAAGAGAGCGTCTAATTCTCGCTCGAGAATTATTGTCAGAACAAGGGTCAATATATCTTCATATCGATTATAAAATTGGGCATTATGTAAAAATAATAATGGATGAAGTTTTCGGTAGCGAAAACTTCAGAAATGATATTACACGAATTAAGTGTAATCCAAAGAATTTTTCGCGAAAAGCTTACGGAAACATAAAAGATTTAATTTTGTTTTATTCCAAATCAAAAAATCCTATTTGGAATGAGCCTTATATTCCTTATTCAGAAGAAGATATTGCAAAGTTGTATAAAAAAATAGATGAAAATGGTAGAGCATATACAACAGTGCCTCTTCATGCTCCCGGAGAAACAAAAGATGGTGTTACTGGAGGTGAATTTAAAGGAATAAAACCTCCAAAAGGTCGTCATTGGAGAACTGCACCAGCAGAATTAGAAAAACTTGATGAACAAGGTTTAATCGAATGGTCTGCAAATGGAGTTCCTCGTAGAAAAATTTTTGCTGAAGAGCAAAAAGGAAAAAAAATGCAGGATATTTGGGATTTTAAGGATTATCAATATCCAGTATACCCGACAGAAAAAAATCTAGATTTGTTAAAACATATTGTAAAAACTTCTTCAAATGAAAACAGTATCGTAATGGACTTTTTCTGTGGTTCAGGTACAACTTTGTGTGCAGCTCAAGAACTTGGACGTAAATGGATAGGAATTGACCAATCAGAGCAAGCTATTAAAGTTGCAAAAACTAGATTATCAGAAATTCAAGACAGCCTTTTTTCAGAAAACAAATTCGATTCTATACTTTTGGAAGAAAATTTTGTAGAAGAAAAGATAGCTGTTGCAATGTAAATAACACATAACAAAGCTTCAAAGCGGATGTCGCGGTCAAGCCGCGCCACCGTTTAAAACAATGTTCCGGCAATTACTGCGGTAAGTGGTGCTGTCATAGCAAGACCAAAACTTCCTGCAATTGTATTTATGATTTCAGCAGCTACAATATTATTGTTTAAAATGTTGTAGACAGGTGTTCCCTGGGCCATAAAGGTCATAAGCATGGCAATGCAAGTACCAGAATATGCAAGAAGCAAAGTTGTTGTCATTGTACCCATAGCGGCACGGGCAACTGTAAGCCCTGATTTTATGGCAGCTTTTCTGGAAATGGACGGACAATTCCTCACAACTTCAGAAACTGCAGATGTAATATCTACACTTAAATCCATAACAGAACCGCTGGCACCAATGCAGACCGATGCCATAAAAATTTGAGTAAGATTTAAATCCTGAAATCCAGAATATAGTAGTGCTTCAGAATTATGCATCACTGCACCGTGAATATGAAAGGCCTTACTGCAAAAGATGGAAAGAACCATTGCAAAAATGATTCCAGACATGGCTCCACAAAAAGATGCAATAAGTTTTTTATCAAAGCCATACACAAGGACAAGAATTATAAAAGTCATAATTGCCACTGCCACAAGGCCCACAAGAATAGGATTAAAGCCATTCAAAAAAAGAGGAAGCAGAATTTTCCATAAAACAAGAATTGTTATTATGAACGAAATAACTGAACGCAGACCAACTCCACGGGCAAAAATAATCAAAAAAAATGCAAAAGCCAGGGCCAGTACAAGTTCACCATTCAAACGGTAATAATCAATTAAATTTACAGAAATAATTTTTCCGCTGTCATGATGCACTACAGCCTGAGCCTTATCACCCGGGTGAAAAAGTTTGTCCTGGGAAAGGGAACCTCCCAGCATATTCCAGCCAATAGAGGTCTGTCCCCTAAATCTCCCATTTAAAAATTTCACTTTACAAATCTGCTGGCCCGTGCGAATAAGTCCTGTATCTATTAAGCTGGAATTATCTACAGATTCAATCTGAACTTTACATTTTACTGCATCCTTAAACTGCAAAGCCCCTTCAAAACCGGTGGGAAGAGCGAGTAAGACAAAAATGAACAGAAGGGACAGACCTATAAATAAAAGATTCTTTATCTTTGTAGATTTCAAAATATGCATACAATTCCCTGTGTTAAAAATCAAATTCCTCGTCAAAAAACCATTCCTGATTTTTTACAGGGATTTTGTTGATTTTTCTGTATTAAAAACTGCAAGCTGCCTTAACTTATTTTAAGCGTTCCCCAGTCAAAGCAAAAATCACCCATTCCGCTATGTTTGCAGCATGGTCACCAATTCGCTCAATGTATTTTGCAATCAAAAGATAATCCAGAATTGTTTCACCTTCAGAAGTTTCGCGAATTTTTTGTACCAGATCTGCTTTAATAGCGTGATACAAATCGTCAATCACATCGTCATGAGCAATTACATTTTTTGCTTTGTTGTAATCCTTTTCAATATAAGACTGAACTGCATCATGAAGCATGTTGATTATCTCTGTAGACAGTTCAATAATTTCATTCATTTTTCCGTATTTACAGTCAGGTACATTAAGGACAAGGTCTGCAACATCCACCGCATGATCACCAATTCGTTCCATATCTGTAATCATTTTCAAAGCTGCAGTAATAAGACGAAGGTCTGTTGCCATGGGCTGCTGCTGCAACAAAAGCTTCATACACAAAGCCTCTATATCGCGCTCCATATCGTTAATGACCTCATCATTTTTAGCTACTTGTTTTGCAGCTTCCACATCACGCCCCATCAAAGCCAGCATGGAACTTTCAATTGCAATTTCAATCATTTTTCCCATATTGATAATGGAAATATTTAATTTTCGTAATTCTTCTTCATATCTTTCACGCATATTTTTCTCCAAGATGGGGGAAGTCTCCCCCTCGCTCCAACCGCGCTAGTTTCGACAAGCTCAACCACCGCGTTTTCCGCTACCCCCTCTCCTAGGGGCAAAGCCCCTAAAACCCCAGAAAATTCCCGCGAGTTTTTCTTCGAAAAACTCGATAGTGAGCGCAAGCGAACGAACAACGCCCGGCTCACCCGAACCTGCCGGTAATATAATCTTCCGTCTTCTTTATTTTTGGCTTACTGAAAATCTGTTCTGTATCACCATCTTCAATAATTTCTCCCAACAAAAAGAAAACTGTTTTATCACTTATACGAACAGCCTGCTGCATATTGTGAGTAACAATAATAATTGTGTATTTTTCTTTCAGCTGAAGAACACAATCTTCTATTTTTGAAGTAGAAATAGGATCCAGTGCAGAAGTTGGTTCATCCATCAACAGAACATCTGGCTGAACAGCAAGGGCACGGGCAATACAAAGACGCTGCTGCTGTCCACCACTCAATTCTAGAGCTGATTTTTTTAAATTATCCTTAAACTCATCCCAAATTGCCGCATTACGCAGCGAAGTTTCTACAATCTCATCAAGTTCAGATTTTCGCTTTATTCCGTGAGTACGTGGGCCATAAGCAATGTTGTCATAAATGCTCATTGGAAAAGGATTAGGCTTCTGGAAAACCATACCCACATTTTTACGGAGCAGATTCACATCGGTGGATTTGGAAAGAATGTTCAGAGTGTCATCGGGGCGTTGCGGGGTGTCCCCGCTGATGGGGGTGTGTGAGCTACGAAGTGCGAACCAGGGGGAAGACTTTCCCCCTCCATTTTTAATTAGAATCTCCCCTGTAATTCTACATCCTTCAACCATATCATTCATACGGTTTATAGATTTTAGGAGGGTAGACTTTCCACATCCAGAAGGACCAATAAATGCAGTAATCTGATTTTCCGGAATCTTAAGATTTATATTTTTAAGAGCATGAAAATCGCCATAATACAAATCTAAGTTATTAATTTCAATTTTATTCACAATAATTTCCTTATTTTCTGATTTTTCTTGCCACAAAACCTGCAAGGGCATTAATTCCAATAACCATAATCAAAAGAACAACCGCAGTAGCAAAAGCCTGCCCAGAATGAAGACCTTCAGAACTCAAAACATACATATGAATTGCAAGAGTTCGTCCAGACCCAAAAAGATTTTGCGGAATCTGAGCAACAGTCCCTGATGTGTAAATTAAAGCAGCAGTTTCTCCCACAATACGCCCTGTAGCTAAAATAATTCCACTGAAAATTCCTGGAACTGCACTTGGTAAAATAATTTTAAACACTGTACGCAATTTTCCAGCACCAAGACCAAAACTTCCTTCCCGGAATGAATCAGGAACCGCCAGTAAACTTTCCTCTGTGGTTCGCATAATAGTTGGCAGAATCATAATTGCAACAGTTGCAGCACCAGCCATAAGCGAATAACCCCATTTCAAAAATCCTACAAAAAGCAGCATCCCAAAAAGTCCATAAATAATTGATGGTATACCAGTTAAAGTTTCAGTTGTCATTCTTACAACTTTTACAAACTTGTTTCCTTTTTTTGAATATTCAACAAGATAAATTGCACTCCCTATTCCCAACGGACATGCAATCAGCAGTGCAAGTAAAGTCATCAATAAAGTGTTTACCATCGCTGGCACCACAGAACAATTGTCCGAAGTATATTTCCAGCTGAACAGATCAGTATTCAAAAAGGGAATTCCCTTTACCAGAATGTAACCAATCATAAAAAGCAGAACAGCAAGAGTAAGGCCTGCACAAAAATAAACACTTCCTCTTACAAATCCAGATTTTATATTTCTGGAAGTTGCGGACGAAATCGCCCGCCGGGCTTTCCGCACTTCGCTCACGCTCATCGTCCTCATCACTTCGTTCTTGCGGTCGACTAAAGGTGCTCCAATCCCTAACTCATTTAAATTTACAGTCATTTACTACCTCTACTTTTTACCAGATTAAAACTTAAATTAATCAGCAGAATAAACACAAAAAGCACAACTCCAGTAGCAATCAGTGCTTCCCTGTGAAGATCCGTTGCATATCCCATTTCAATTACAATGTTTGCTGTAAGAGTTCGCACGCCCTTCAAAATTGAATCTGGAATACGGGCTTGATTTCCTGCAACCATAATTACAGCCATAGTTTCACCAATAGCACGTCCAATTCCAAGAATAATTCCAGCCATAATTCCGGAGCGGGCAGCTGGAAGCATGGTCATAAAAACACTCCGTTCATGAGTGGCACCTAAAGCACGGCTTCCTTCGTAATAATTTTGTGGAACTGCATTCAATGAACTTTCCGAAACAGAAATAATTGTTGGTAAAATCATTATTCCTAAAAGAAGGCTTGCAGTAAGAATTGATGAACCATTTCCTCCAAAAACATTTCTTACTGCAGGTACAATTACCATAAGTCCAAAAAATCCGTAAACTACACTTGGAATCCCCGCCAGCAAATCGATTGCCGGCTTTAAAATTTTGTGCATCCATTTTGGGCAAAACTTAGATAAAAAAACTGCAGTCATAAGGCCAACAGGAACGCCAACAATAATGGCCCCGGCAGTTACATAAAGACTTCCAATAATCATAGGAAAAATTCCATAGAGGTCTGTCCCCGGTTTCCATTTTGTACCAAACAGAAAATTTCCCAGCCCTATTTTATGCATGGCAGGAATTCCATTTGCAAACAAAAATATACAGATAAGTAGAACAGCAAGAATACTAAATCCCGCTGCAAGAAGAAAAATAATTTCCCACAATTTTTCGCGTATTTTCATGACTAAAATGTAGTAGCAGATTGTTAAGGTTTTGGGTGAAGTTTGTAAAGATTGGGTAAAGTTTTGGCTGCTATTTTCTTGCTTATAAAAACATATTCGACTAACATAAAATTTAATAAGTAAGTTTCCGGTTTTTTAATTGTCAAGACTGGGCAAAAATTAATATATTCAAATTAGGAACAAATCAGGAGAACTTTATGTTTGCTGCTATTTATGAAATCTTTATACTTCTCTGTTTTCTTTTCTTTTTTGGTGCTGTTGTTGGATGGTTCATTGAACTATTTTACAGACGCTTTATTTCAAAAGCCAATCCAAATCGTTTATGGTTGAACCCTGGATTTCTTACAGGGCCATACCTCCCTCTTTATGGATGCGGTGTCGTTGTCCTCTACGCTTTAAGCTATCTGGAAAAACTACTTGTCCGCTTTGACACAGGTGGAATTCTTCACTATGTAATTATGTTCTTCATTATGGCCGCTGCCATGACTTTAGTTGAATATATTGCCGGTATTATTTTTGTAAAAGGAATGCACATTAAACTCTGGGATTACTCAAACGAAAAAGGAAATATTCAAGGTATCATTTGTCCAAAATTTACTTTTTTCTGGGGTGTTTTAAGTCTTTTGTACTATTTCTTCCTCTATCCGCCTATTACAAGAATGATTATGTGGTTTTTAAATCACCAGCTGTTTTCTTTTGTAGTTGGAGTTTTCTTTGGTGCTTTCGTAATTGATTTCGCAATTTCAATGCATCTGGGAACAATTTTGAGCAAAAAAGCAAAAGAACTGGACAAAAAAACAGCTGTTGATTTTGCCAAAATTCAAGAAAGACTTCGCGGAAAAAAATTCTTCTCTGTTTACAACCGCAGAAGTCTTTCAGAAAAACTTGAAGATTTTGAAAACTTTATAAAAAGAAGCCCTGACAAAATCAACTAACCATCAGAAAGGGACTGTTCAAAAAGTATTTCCTGGACAGTTCCACTTTTTTATTTCACATCACTCCACTTAGTAATGTTACCAGTAAAAATCTGTTCTACCTGAGTTTTAGTCATATCTGCTACAGGATTTACCTTGTTTACAATTACTGCAATACCATCAATTGCGATTGTAATTTCCTTAACACCCTTTGCTTTTTCGCTGTCTTTAAGGGCGCGGCTTGCCATTCCAATATCGCAAGTTCCGTTGATTGCATTTGTAACGCCAGTTGTACTGTCAGAAGTCTGAAGTTCAATTTTTGCATTTGGATTTACACCCTTGTAAGCTTCAATCAATTTTTCCATAACTGGCGAAACTGATGACGAACCTGCAACCACAACTTTTCCACTTGCCTTGTTTGAAGAATATGCTTTTGTATTCTGAATCTTAATGTATTTGTTGGCAGCAATAATTTTCTGGCCATCATCACTTACAATAAAGTTTACAAAATCCTGAGCAACTGGGGACAGACCTTCTTTTACTGCAATGTTGAACGGACGGCTAATTTTATAAGAACCGTTATTAATATTTGCAACTGTAGCATCTGCACCATCAATTTTTACTGCTTTTACACTGTCGTTTAATGAACCTAGAGAAACATATCCAATTGCATAATTGTCTCCAGCCACACTTGTAAGCATTACGGCTGTAGAATTTGTAATGGCGGCTTCATCTGTTGTGTAATCAACTTTTTTACCGCTGGCATCTTTTTTTTCAATACCAAAAAGTTCAATAAATGCACCACGAGTTCCAGATCCATCTTCACGACTTAAAACCGAAATAGATTTTTTGCTGTTGAATTTAGGTGCAGCAAAAGCCGAAATTGTTGATGAAATTAGAATTGCTCCAATAATCATTTTCTTAAGATTAATTTTCATAATAAAAACTCCTTTATTTCTTTGTTTATTTGATGCCTCAAATCTAAAATTGTTTTGTTAAGTTATGTTGAAAATTTTGTTAAGAATGAGTAAAACCCTTTCCCACCGCCATGCAATTTTTTTCCATTTCTCACAGGTTATTATTATATTAATTGTAGGATAAATTTAGATAGTATCAAATACTACCGGTCAGAAAACGGCTGTCAAAACCGCTTCTTATGTCGCTACACGTGCAGTACATTGTTTAAAATATGTGAATATTTTGAAAACTTACGGGAAGGAAGAAATCATACCACCAGCATGACTCTAAGGTCGGAATGATAATTACCTTGCCGACCTTAGCGTCAAGCGAGCTAGCTCGCGGTGCTGCGTGGTTGATTTCTGACTGGTAGTAAGTTTTCAGAAATTTACATCATTTGATTTTAAGCTAGATTAATTATATGGAGGTTACATATCAGGCCTTCCGCATTATAAACGCTTTTCCGTAATGTTGGCGCGAAGGAACGGGGCGTGGTTCAAAAACACTCTTTTTGTGGCTGCTGCGAAGCGGCAGTTCAATAGTTTCTATACCACAAAAAGCGTGTAGCGCATTATTGCGCGGTTTTGAATCACGCAACCGTGACTGGGAGCCAAAAATTCGGGATTTTTGTTTATAATGCGGAAGCCCTGGGTTACATATGAACAAGATTGCTTTTTATGATACTAGATCTTATGACAAAGAGGCCTTTGTTAAAGAAAATGAAAAGTATGGATTTGAAATTGAGTTTTTTGATTTTAAATTAACTGAAAAGACTGCATTGACGTCAAAGGGATTTGATGCAGTCTGTGTATTCGTAAATGATACACTTAATTCCAAGGTAATCTCCATTCTCAATGAATGTGGAGTAAAAGTTATTTTACTAAGGTGTGCAGGTTTTAATAACGTTGATTTACAGGCGGCACAAAATGCTGATATAAAAATTCTTCGTGTTCCTGCATATTCTCCTCATGCTGTTGCAGAACACGCTGCAGCCCTTCTGCTTTCGCTTACAAGACATATTCCACAGGCTTATCTTCGTACAAAAACTGTAAATTTTAATATTGAAGGACTTACAGGTCGTGATTTACATGGACTAACTGCAGGTATTTTTGGTACCGGAAAAATTGGCCGCTGCATGGCAGATATTTTAAACGGATTTGGAATGAAAATAATCTGCTACGATCCTTTTCCCGATAAGGAGTGGGCTCTACAAAAAGGTTATTCCTATGTTGATGTAGCAGACATTTTTAAGGAAAGTGATGTTCTAAGTTTTCATTGTCCCCTTACCGACGAAAATTACCACATTGTTAATCATGACAACTTAAAACTAATGAAAAATGATGCAGTTATCATCAATACAAGCAGAGGTGCTTTAATTGACACAAAAGCTCTGGTTCATTCATTGAAACATAAACAGCTTGGTGGTGCTGCACTGGATGTTTATGAAGAAGAAAGTGCATTCTTTTTTAAAGATTGTTCAGCAGAAATCATTACTGATGATGTACTTGCAAGATTGCTCACTTTCCCAAATGTTCTGGTAACCGGGCATCAGGCCTTTCTTACAACAACAGCTTTATCAAATATTGCTGAAGTAACCTTAAACAATTTAAGAGCCTTTTATGCAGGAGACAAACTGATAAACCAAGTATTAAAAAAATAAAAACAGAGTTCTACCTTAAAAATAAATCCAAATCATTTTTACACCTTTCCAAATTAAATGAAAATGATTTGGATTTTTCCATTTTCCTTTCTTGAAAGATACTTTCCAATGAGTTACTCTAATTCTGGAAGTGTATTATGAATTTAAAAACTGTAAGAAAATTCTTTAACTCAAATTTTAATATCTTTACTTCTGTTATTTCTCTTATAATTTCCATTTTGTATTTTGTCCGAGGAATTTCTGAAGGATTTATACCTGGTATCATAATTGTTATTTCCATGAATCTTATTTATATTCCTCTTGTTTTTATTTTTAAAAGACAAGGATTTTCCGTTTTTTATTTGATTTATGCAATCATTCTGGTTTTTTTAATTTCATTTGAAGAAACTAAACTTTTTAATAATTATACAGCCTTATTTATGGTCTGCATTGTTATGATGATTCAACCTAAGCTGGAGTTTTTTATTTACATTGTTTATTTTGTATCAGTTTGTATTGCATTCACACTTAATGGAGAAAATCTTATCCACTTTTTCATACACATTATCAGAAGCTTATGGTTTATTTCTATAGTTTCTTATGTTTTAAACAATCGCTTTGAACGTAAAAAGTTGATTCTCTTTGATGATGAAAAGAAAATTCTTGATCAACTTTGCGAAGGTAAAATTTACCAGAAAGAAGTTGAAGGATTCAGTGAAAATACCATCTACAGAAAATTAAAAGCTGCCCGAGAACGTAACGGCAACATTACCAGAGATCAGCTTGTAGAACTCTATCGTAAAGAAAAAGAATCAAATTCACCCTGATGATTTTTTGGTGACCGTTTACGGGTGTATTATTTTTAAATTCTTAAAATACAGCTATATGCTGAACCTGTACAAAGTATTTGTACAAGAGAGGTTAATATGCAGTTAAAATTTTATTATTGCAAACACTGTGGCAAAATAATTGCCCTGGTAAAGGATTCTGGTACTCCAACAATATGCTGTGGAGATACTATGATAGAACTAGTTGCTGGAACTACAGACGGAGATTCAGAAAAACACATTCCTGTTATTAAAGTAACTGGAAATACAGTTTCTGTTACCGTAGGTTCCAAAATTCACCCTTCCAATGCAGACCACTTTATTGAATGGATTCTTCTGCAAACCGACAAAGGAATTCAACAAAAATGGCTGACACCTGGTAATTCACCTGGAGTAGATTTTGCAATCATGACAGGAGAAAAAGTTGAAGCCGCCTATGAATACTGCAATATCCATAAATTATGGAAGTCAGATTTCGTTTCCAAATCCACTTGCTAAAAAAAAATCCTGATTTAAAATAATTTTTTAGATCAGGATTTTCATCTTTTTAATTTATTATCAGGAGCCTATATGACCCAGAATTATATAATTTTAGGAGATACTACCTGCGACTTAAGTGCAGAAATAAGAAATAAATATGATATAGAATATATCCATTCTCACATTATTTATCCTGATGGAAAAGATAGAATTGCAACTTTAAAATGGTCTGATTATAAATATTTTGGAGATAACTGCACAAGCCAGATTTTTTACAATGAACTAAAAAAGAATCCAGATTCTTTTAAAACTTCCCCTGCAAATATTGAAGAAATTGCTCAGGTTTTTGAAAAGTTCATTTTACAGGGAAAAAATATTATTTACATCTCCATTTCATCTGGAATCAGTGGTGCATACAATTTTTCATTAAAAGCCAGGGAACTAATTTTACAAAAATATCCTGATTCAAAAATAAATTGTGTTGATTCCTTAAGATTTGGATCCGGGATAGGACTAATGCTTGTTCATGCTGCCATTTTACGAAATCAAGGTAAAAGTTTTGAAGAAGTTTCAAATTATCTGGAAAATAATAAATGCAAATTTCACCAGATGGGTTGGCTGGATGATTTATCCTTTGTGGCAAAAAAAGGAAGAATTACTCCTGTTAAGGCATTTTTTGGTACTCTGGCAGGAATAAAAACCTTAGGAGAATTTGATTATAACGGACTTACAACACCAATCGGCAGAGCTAAAGGTGAAAAATCTGCTTTTGATGCCATGTTAGGTTACATAGAAAAAACGATTGAATCTCCTTCTGAGCAAATAATATTCATTTCAGAATCAAACCGCGCAGATAAAGCTCAAATCTACAAAAAATTATTGCAGGAAAAATTTCATCCAAAAGAAATTATCATAAATACAGTATTTCCACCTTGCGGAATCAATATTGGCCCGGGACTTTTGAGTGCATATTACGTTGGAAAACCTATTCATAAAGGATTAACTGAAGAAAAAAAACTTATAGAAAACCTTTTAAACCATAAAAAAACCGAGAAACAGATTAACTCAATTAACGGAATCATATTTGAAAATATGATTAAATGTGCTTTGCATAATCTTATTTGCTTTGAAGAAGATATTAACAAAATAAATGTCTTTCCAGTTTCTGATGGAGATACAGGAACAAATATGCGGTTTACATTGGAAAGCAGCATAAAATCTACACCATCATCTGAAAACCTTGGAGAATATTTAAAAAATCTTAGTAAAGAAATGCTTTTTGGTGCAAGAGGAAATTCTGGAGTCATCCTTTCTCAAATTTTTAAAGGATTTTATATTTCCCTGCAGGAAAATAAATGTGCAAATTCAGAAGATTTAGCAAAAGCCTTTTTGGAAGGAGCAAGAACTGCCAGAGAATCTGTTGTAAAACCTGTAGAAGGGACAATCCTCACTGTTAGCAGGGAATCTATTCTTCACACAATGCAGAAAATTTCTTCTGACACAGATTTGATTACATTTTTTGAAATATACATAAGCTCCATTCAATGTATTCTGCAAAAAACTCCTGATTATTTATCAATCCTAAAGGAAAATGGAGTTGTAGACAGTGGTGCTTTTGGATATTTGAAAATAATAGAAGGAATGAAAAATTATCTATTAAATGAAGATTCTGGTCTTCCTGAAGATTTTGTAAAAACTCAGCACCCAGACTGCCAGTGTTCCTCAAATAAAGCAGCCTCATTTTCAAAAGACAGTTCATTTACTCTTGGATATTGCCTTGAATTTATTCTTCAGATTCTAGAATCAAAATGTAGTCTTTCTTGTATCAACCTGCAAAAAATCATAAGTAATCTGGAACCATTAGGTGAATGTCTTGTTGTTGTTCAGGAAAATTCACTTCTAAAAGTTCACATTCATGTAAAAAATCCAGTTCCTGTAATTAACTACATTCTAAAATTTGGAGAGTTTGTCTCTTTTAAGCTGGAAAACATGCAGATCCAACATAGTGATAATTTAAATATGAGGTAAAATGACTTTTTTTAATTTACTTATAATTTTAATCATCCTAGTTCCTTTCTTTTTATTCCTTTTTCCGAATTTAATTATTGCTGTGATTCTATACCGTCTGCTTTTGGTCAGAACTTCAAAAAAAAAGTGGTCCAGAAAATGCAGCAAATTAAAGGGCAAGGAACAGTTAGAAATGTTTTCACGAGGTATACAATGGATGAATGAAAATAAAACTTCTATGACCCATGTATCTATCAACAACAAGGGATTAAACCTGTATGGTGAATATTTTAATTTTGGTTTTAATAAAGCAGTCATAATTATTGCAGGCCGTTCAGAAGGTTGTCTTTATTCCTGTTATTACGCTAAACCCTACAAAGATTGCGGATATAACATTCTTGTAATTGATAACCGCTGCAATGGACTTTCAGACGGCAAATATCTTTCTTTTGGAATAAATGAATACACAGATATTCTGCTTTGGGGCAAATTCCTGCATGAAAAGTATGGAATCAATTCTGTAATTCTTCATGGAATTTGTACAGGAGCAGCCACAGCATTGAATACATTAACATCTGAAAATCTGCCCCAGTATTTCAAAGGAATGATAGCAGATGGAATGTATTCAACTTTTTATGATGTTTTTAGAAATCATATTATCAGTTTTAAGCAGCCTGTATTTCCCGTGCTTCAAATTGTTTTTTTTATGATAAAACATATTTCCAAAGTTGATGCAAAAAATAACGGTCCAGTCTATTGTATCCAGAATCTTCAAAAGCCAATTCTGTTCATTCATTCAAAACAAGATAAATATTCTCATCCATCAGAAATAGAATCTGTATATGAAAAATGCCATTCTCCCAAAAATATTGTGTGGTTTGAAAAAGGAGAACACTCTCATATTCGCATAAACAATGAAAAAAAATATGATCAGTCTATCATTGATTTTTTAAAACAGTATTAGTTCAATCATTTTTTTTACAGAGAGGTTTTACATTGAACTCTGTTCGAGGGAACAGATACATATGACAATTTTAGAAGTAGGAATTAATAAAACTTATAAATCAATTTCTGAAGCAATTTTTGCAGCGGTGGACGGAGATGAAATCAAAATCTATCCCGGATTTTATAACGAAACTTTTGACTGCCTTAAAGATCTGACATTTATAGGCATTCCTGCTGATGTGAAAAATTTTTCTACTTATCCTCAAATTTATAATGGGGATGAAAATCTGGTTAATAGCATTATTGGAAAATGCAGTTTTACTAACATCATTTTTGTGGAGCAAAAGGCGGCAGATTTCAAGGATTATGAAAAGATTTTAGGCGGTGAAAAACTGGCAGAGGACTAAAGTAAAAATCTTATGGAAACAAAAGACTGAAACAATGTAAGCATAGATGAACTTTCCGTGATAGAGTTGAAACTTGTATCGAAAATGGAGTGCCTGTATTTATAACAGAATTTGGAACTTGTAATTCCAGTGGAAACGGTGGTTTTAATGTTAATCAAAGCGAAAAATGGTTTGCACTAATAAAGAAATACAATATTAGCCATATGAACTGGTCTTTGGCAAATAAAGCAGAAACTGCAAGTGTAATATCTTCAAACTGTTCCAAAACAAGCGATTGGAACTACGAAGAATTACATAACTTATAACTCAAATAGTTAGAATTTTTCCCAAAAACAGTAGAATCTGTAAAAAAAAGCATTTAAAATAAGCCTATGATTTCCGTTTCAGATTTATCTTCCACTTTAAATGCAAATGACTCTTTTTCTTACAGCACAGAATCTGAGCTGATTGTTTTGATTGAGCAGGACAAGGCAAAAAGATTTTTCATTCAGTTTACCAACAGCAAAGGTAATTTTGTTGAACCAAATGTTTCGCTTTTTCGTGGGAAAAGACGGGATCTTATTGAAGAATATTTGAATATTTTAAGATGGAATCAGTTCAATTTTAGCTGGGGCACAGAACAGGCAAACTATGTTTATTGCGATGAAAATCCTGATTTTATTCGTCGACTTTTTATTTCTGATTTTCCAATCTGGTTTGGTAAGCAAAAAAAACTACTTTCTGTGGAATTTGACGATTCTTCTAATGAAAAAAACATTAAAACTTGTGATTTTTTTCTGAAAATTACTAAAAATGAAGAAGAAAGTAGCATTTTGGATTTTGCACCTACTCTAAAAGTTGATGGGGATTTTGTAGAAAAGTTCACTTTTTTGAACGGGACTTTTGTTCTTGTAAAAAATAAACTTTACAATGCAAATCTTACAAATTCAAACTACGATTTTGTGGAAAAGTTCCGCGGTCAGCTTCCCGCTTCTGATTTTCAGTCTGCTCTTACAATTTTTGCAAGCCATTTTCCAGACGCTAAAATTGCTTTTGCAGATTACACTGTTTTTACCGCTGACCAGCAAACTGCCCAGCGTGCTCTTCAGTTCAACAGTATTGATGAAGATGGAAATCTGAACATTAAGTTTTTGTGGAGTTTTGAAGGCTTTGATCCGGAATTTATTACTTCAAAAAAGCCTCAGTCTATTGTTCAAGTGCGAGATGATTTTAAACAGATTATAAAAACTCCTGTTTCTTACGCAGAACTTTCACCGGTTCATCTGGTAATTGAAGGTCGGCTTCGTCAAACAGCAAAAAATTATCAGTTGAATTACCAGTGTTATTTTGAAGATGATGATGTTTTTATTCCTATGGAACTTGCCTCAGCATTTTTAACAGAAAATTTAGGATTTTTGTCGGCAAATTATCAGCTTTTTGGAACTGATGCTCTTAAAAAATACAAGCTTAAAACCGTAAATCCAAAAATCAGCTTTAAAGTAAAATCTGGAATCAACTTTTTTGAAAGCCTTTGTACTATTGATGTGGAAGGTCAGGAGTTTTCTTTTGATGAAGCGGCAAAACTTTACGAAGAAAACAATTTTATTCCTCTAAACGACGGTTCAAAAGCCATTGTAGATCATTCTTTCTTTTCAAAACTTCAGCGCCTTCTTGGAAAAAAGAATAAAAACGGCACCTATAATCTTTCCTTTTTTGACATGCCTTTTATCCAACAGCTGGTAGATGCAAAAATTAGTGGTGAAGGTTTTGATGTAAGCAAAAAAATTTTTGATGGATTCAACTCAATTGGACAGGAAGTTTCTCTTGAAGATTGTGAACTGAACGGCCGTCTCCGTGGTTACCAGAATTACGGTGTAAAATGGATGAAGTATCTGGCACAGAATAACTTGGGCGGTTGTCTTGCTGATGATATGGGACTAGGAAAAACCGTTCAGGTAATTGCCCTGCTTCAAGAAATGATTGGAAGTTGTTCTGAAAATAACTCTGAATCTGACAATTCTGAATCAAAAAAACACCTTCCTTCTATTATTGTTGTGCCAAAAAGTCTTGTTTCCAACTGGCAAAGCGAATTCCAGAAATTTGCACCACAAATCAATCTTTATGTTTACTACGGTGGCGAACGTAATTTTGAAGAAATAAAAAATCATCAGGTAGTTATTACAACTTATGCTGTTTTACGAAACGATATTCAGCAGCTTCAAGATTTGGAATTTAATTTTGCAATTCTGGACGAGATTCAGACTATCAAAAATCTTTCATCCCAAATTACAAAAGCTGCAATGCTTATAAATGCAAAACATCGATTTGGACTTAGCGGCACTCCAATGGAAAATCATCTTGGGGAAATTTATTCAATTTTCCGTTTTATAAATCCGCCAATGTTTGGCTCGGAAGGTGAATTTTCAAAGCAGTTTATGACACCAATTCAGAAAAATGGCGATGAACATGCAGCAAAAATCCTTGCTTGTAAATTGAATCCGTTTATTCTTCGTCGTCTTAAAAAGGATGTAGCTACAGAACTTCCGGAAAAAACGGAAAATATTCTTTATGTTCAAATGAATGACGAGCAGACAAAGCTTTACGAGCAGCGACGAAAATATTACGAAGAAGCCATAAAGGGGGAACTGAAAAAATCCGCAGAAAAATCTAACGGGAACAATTCTACTTCTGGCAACAGCAGTGTAAATGGTATTGGAAAAGCAGGATTTCTTGTTTTGCAGGGACTTACGGAATTACGTCAACTTGCTACTTGCCCGGAAACTAAAAGCGACGGTAGCGTAGAAGGTTCTAAATGGGAACTTTTGGTAAATGGAATCAGCGACTTGGCAGAAAGTGGTCATAAATGTCTGATTTTTACAAACTTTATTTCATGTGTAGAAACAATTTCTCAAAAACTTACAGAACTTGGAATTGAACATCTTACAATGACTGGCGCAACTAATGACCGTGCAAGCCTTGTAAACAAATTCCAGAATGATGAAAATTGCAAGGCCTTCATTATGACTCTAAAAACTGGTGGTGTTGGGCTTAATCTTACTGCTGCCGATTATGTTTACATTGTAGACCCGTGGTGGAATACCAGTGCCGAACAACAGGCCATTGACCGTACACATCGAATCGGCCAGACAAAAAATGTGTTCTGTTACCGAATTATTGCAAAAAATACAATTGAAGAAAAAATTCTTGAACTTCAGAATCGCAAAAAAGATTTATTTGCTTCAGTAATTTCCACAGACTCTCAGGCAATGAAAAATCTTACGGTAGAAGACATTAATTATCTTTTGGAAAAATAGGAGGTATTACTCAAACGCCGAAATGCCGTCGTTTGAGTAAACTTGGAGTTTCGGCAGAAACTCCCTCATTAAACTGTTCGCTTGCCGCGAACAAATTAAAAATCCTCAGGTGTTGAAACACCTTGCGGTTTTTAATTTAAACGGAGATTTGTAAAAAAATGGCAAAAAATGATGATTTTAAATTAGAAAATGGCTCCAACGACTTTTTCTCTATGATTTCTGGTCGGGAATATTTTAAGCAAACTTATGATATTCTTATGGATTCAAATAAATTTGGAAAAGATGATTTATTCAACTTTTTAATGAATTTTCCAAATTTCATTCCTAAAAAAGGAAATTATTTAAAAGCAGATCTTGCAAAATATGCAGCAATAGTTTTAAGCAATTCAGATTTAATGGAGCAATGGTACAAAAGCTTACCAGAAAATCAACAGGATTTTTTGAAGGAATTTAAGTATAAATCCATAGTGCCAACAGATTATGCTGTAAAAAAATACAGACTTACCATTGAAAAATCAAAGTATCACTCCTGGTACGATGATGATGAATACGATTGGTCTTCCAAAGACAACACTTTGGCTTATTTTATTGAATATGATTCTCATATTCTCACTCTAAAACCTGTTGTTTTTTTTGTACTGCGTAACATTCCTGAACTTAAGGCAGAACAATCATTTTTGAATCAGCAGCAGCTGAATAATTATGAAAATTATTTTTCTGAAACAGATGGAATGGAAGTTTTTGATAATATTCAAAATATTATTCAGGTTTTGGAAGATACAGAATTTTTTGAACGAGATGCTAAAAAACCGCTGATTAAAAAACATAAAGGTGCCATCAAATCCATTTGCGACCTTACACCTTTTGTTTCAAAAGAATATCTCATAAATGAATACGGACTTGATTCTGAAACAGCCGAAAATATGGAAAATCTTCGTTCAGACATAGTGATGAAATTTATCCAGCTTTCAAACGGCTTGCAATATGATGGAATTCCTGTATATAAATCAAAAAAAGATTTACCACCACAACAAATAATAAAAGAGCTTTTTCTTGATTTTTTCAAAAACGACCATGCTTATTACGAATTTGACTATCTGTTTCCACATCTTCACACAAATTACAAAGGCCAAATGGCATGGGATTTAGGATATTTTAAAGAAGAAAATCACCAGGAAACTTTAGAATATTTTAAAAAATGGAATTTTACAGATGCAATTTCCACCGATTATCTGTATGCCCAATCAATTCCACAATTTTCAACCGTAGATAATAATTTTTATGCTATTGGCGAATTACCTAAAAATAATGAAAAACATTTTTACAATAACCGTTTTACAATTCCTGTATATCGCGGAAATTTTCGACCACTATTTTTGGAACCAGTTTTCAACAATTTCCTTCTTACCGCCGCAGCCTTTGGACTTTTTGAAATAATTTGGGATTTTCAACCTTGCGAACCTGGTGAACTTGAACTTTATAAATTTGGCAAAATAAAATATATTCGCATGACAACTCTAGGAGAATACGTTTTTGGAAAAACAGAAACTTTCACTTACACGTCAAAAAACGTTGAAACAAAACCGATTGTTTTAAAAGAAAACATGCCTGTTATAGAATGCAGTTCAGAAAATAAACTTGCCCTGCGACTTATAAAAGAAGTTTGTGAAAATCTAAAAGGCGACATCTATCTTTTTAGCCGGGAAAAATCGCAAAAAAAATATAAAAATCAGACACAAATTGAATCCCTCTTCCAAAATCTTGAGCGCTATTCCCAAAAAGAGTTACCTGCAAACTGGGAAAAAATCCGTGATGATTTACAATCAAAAATATTCCAGACAAATTACCAGTATCAGTGGCAGATTCTTGAACTTCCCCCAGAAAATAGGGAATTAATCGAAGCAGTTGCCGAAATTATAAAATATTCAAAAGGAAAAATTCTAAAAGTGGAAGGCTACAAAATCGCAATTCAAGAAAACTACATTTATGATTTTGAAAAAACTTTGCGCAACATGGGATTTACAGTAGTTTGATGTAAACATAGTAGAAGAAATATTTTGTAAAACCTTTGTGCTCTCTAAAAAGTTCGAATATTAAAACTCTCAACACAAGTTCCTGCACATTATGTATATCTTAGGGGGAAGGCTTTCCCTCAAATGAGTATTCAGAATCTCACAATTTGGTATACTTCTTATTATTCCCTTTCGCTTTTTCCACTGGTTACTTTTTCTCATTCATATCCATTTTCATATTTATGATTTCATCTTCATCAAGGCCAAGAGCATCCAGCAATTCATTTGCTTCGTAAGTAAACGCAACCCGAGCATTTATATCTCCAAGCACAACATTATTTGCTAAATCTTCCTTATTTAGTGGAATTTACCACTCAAATAGATAAATTCTGGTGTTTTGAGTGGTAAATTCCAGGCTCTGCACCTCTAACCTAACATTTTTAAAAAGCGAATACTTGCCACAATTGCAAAAAAACTCGAGTTAAAATGAATAGTGCCACAGGGCTTCCGCATTATAAACGCT
>CAMGTC010000012.1 GCA_946061765.1 uncultured Treponema sp. | reverse complement strand
GGGGGAAAGAAGGCATGACAAATTTGAAAAAAATAAAAGTTTTTACTGATTCTGTTTTTGAATTGTATGTGTCGGAAAAAGTTCCTTTGGAAAAATGTCTGGATATTCTGGCCAGAAGTAAATTCCATTTTTTGAGGAAATCGGCTCTTTTTTTGCTGAAGGAAATGAAAGAAGGAAGTTATTTTTCTAATGCTCTTTTTAAATGTCCCTATGTCAATTTTGATTCTGTTTACCTTTCTTTTATTAGCTTTGCTGAGAAAACAGGAGATTTGGAAAGTTCAATAACTTATCTGCATGATAGATGTAAAAGAAAAGAGGAAAATCGTCAGAAAATTATTGGCTCTTCTGTTTACCCGGCATTTATTTTTTGTTTAACAATTGTTCTTTTTGTTTTTTTAATTTTTTTTTGCAAAAAGCAACTGAACGGCTCTCTATTTGATTATTCACTGGTCAAATCAAAATTGATAAAGGCTAGCATTTTTTTCTTTATATTTTTTTTAGTATTACTGGGCTTTTTAAAAAAGAAACTTGGTGAAAACAAAGTATTTGAAGCTTTCAAAACTGTGGATTTTCTGGTAAAAGCCGGAAATTCTTTGAGTCAGGCTTTTGTTTATGGTCGGCTTATAGTTGGCAGTGAATCAAAACTAGGACATTTGTTTGCAGATGCAGAAAAGAAACTGCAGGAAGGAATAAATCTTAGTTTCGCTTTTGATTTTAGCCAGGTAAAAGAAATTGGAGATGCCTTTTATTTTGCAGAGAAAACCGGAAATCAAAGCTGCCTTTTTGAAAAAATATGTAAATGGATGGAGGTAAAAAATGAAAAAAGTAGAAAAATTTATCTTTCCTTAGTTGAGCCACTTTTTATTACGGCGACGGGACTTTTTTTGATGCTGCTTGTGCTTACTATTCTATTTCCTGTCATAAGTGATATTAATCTTACTATTTAAAAATCATTGGGGAGAGAAAAATATATAGGTAGGAGGAAAAAGAACTTATGAAAAAAGTAAAGGAGTTATATGAAAATGGAAAAAAAACTAAAAAACTTGCAGAAGGGTATACATTTGTTGAAACACTTTCGGTTCTGGCAATTTCTGCAGTCCTTGCAGCCGGAACATCATTTTCGGCCAGTAAAGCTATTTCTCATGCAAAAAAGATTTCAGCAAAAAATCAAATTGCCCAATATTATGCAGGACTGCAAAGCTACTTCCTTGATTGTGGACGATTCCCGACTACAGAACAGGGATTATCAGCTTTATGGCAAAAACCACTTTTTCATCCAGTACCAGAAAATTGGAATGGACCATATATCGAAAGTGAAGTCAGTAAAGATCCCTGGGGAGGCGATTATAAATACGTCAGTTCTGAAACTTCATCCCTGCCATCAGAGGTTCCTGAAAATTTACCCTTCGTATTAATTTCTTATGGGGCAGATGGATTAGAAGGAGGAGAGGGAAATAATGAAGACATCGTTTCATGGAAATAATTTTGGAGGACCTTTGCTATTTTTCTTTATGCTGATAATTTCAGCCTTGCTTTCATATAAATTGACAAAAATCAGTCAGATAAAAAGATGGCAGAGGGAATATTCGTATTTGGAAAATAATATAAGTAAAGAAAATCAAAAGGCTATTTTGGGAGCTAAACAAATCTATGAGCCTTTATAAATTGCTTTTGATTTTAGGAATGCTGGGACTTCTTTTGGCTTCAAACTTAGATAATTTCATACAGCTTGGACAGTTGAGCAATAAATGTGAGGAAATAAAAGAAAGAACTTTGACTCAGAAATTTATTGCAGAGAGTTTTAAGAATACTTGTCAAAAAAAAGGTTTTGTATCTTTGAACGAATGGCAAATTACCTGCCGTGAAATGTTTAATCTGGATTACATTGCCTGGTCCGACGCAGAAGATTTTATGAAAGTTTCTTATGACAACTCGGACTGTAAATTAATGTATGGCCGTTGGGTAAGTTCTTCGTGTCAGGGGGAAGTTTATTGCAGGAGTGAATTAAATGATAAAAAGTAGAAAAAATCAAGTTTTGAGAGAAGATTTTGAAAAATATAGGATTCATCTTCCTTTTTCGGTGATTTTGAAGGGAAAGGTAAATAAGTATATCTATTCGGAGTTAGAAAAAAGGCATCCTTGTTTTACTAATGACTGTTATTTTAATTCAAAATTTAAGTTTGACGGTAAAGGCATTGATTCTGATGTTCTGGTGATGAATAAGTTGAAATTATCTGAGTATCTGGGTAATAACTTTTTGAAATTGAAATTAATGAGTTTTGAAGGATTAAAAGAAAAAAGATTATTATCTGTTGATTTGGATAAGAAAAAAATCTTATGCTTATTTTTTGGTTTTTTATTGTTTTTTTTACTTGTGATTTATCTTTTGTTTGGAAATCTAAAGGGAACGAATAAAGAAAAGAAAAGTGAAAAATCTGCCGGGCTTCTTGTTTTAGATGATGCAGAGTCTTATGAGATAATTGAAAATCTTAGGGAAAGAAAAAAATCAGTTAATAATTTCTTTAACGAAATGATTAAGGCTGGAGCTAAAATTGAAGTTTTAAAGTGGAAATCAGATTCTTTTAAAGAGTATGCCTGGATTTCTGCCTATGGAGTTCATCCCCAGAGTTTGGAAAATGTTGATTTTGGAGAGAATGTAAAAGATTTTAATTCTGTTGAGTATAAGAATAATAAACCTTATTTTTCGCTGAAAATCGAAGATTTTATTGAAAACAAGCAAGTAAAGTCAGAGAAAAATCCTGGTGAGAGAAGTCATTCTGCGGAAGAATTAAAGGAAATTCAGTCTGTAATTAGAAATACTTTGAATTTATATAATCTTCAGCTTCTGTCAGAAAAAATGCAGCCTTACAGTCTTTCTTTTACTTGTAAAGAGTATAAAGAAATTGATAAGACTAATTTTTTAATGGCAATAAATGAACTTTCGGAAAAATGGAATATAAAAATCTCAGAATTGGTTTTGGAATCAGCAGTCGAAAAAAGTTCCGGTAATTCCTTTTTTGGACAAATTACTTTTGATTTCAATGAAAATTTTAATTCAGGAATAAATCTTAATTCTTTGGCTATAAGGCCAAGTTTAATTTTATACAAAAATAAAGTGGCAGCTCAAAGGCCAGTGAATAATCAAAATAATTTTGTTCAAAATAAATCAAAAAATAATAAGGAAAAAATTTTAGGTCAAATTACACATGCAGATGGCAGTGTGATTATTTATTACAAAAATTCGGAGGGAAAAGTCTTATGGGAAAAGAAAAAAGCTTATTAATTTTAATTTTATTGTCAGTATTTTTTGTTTCTTGTGCGTCTAAGCCAAAAAATGTTAATTCAATCAATGAATTTACAGTTTTGATTATCGATGAAAATAATCAACCAATTCCTGCTTTTACAACTTATATCAGTAAAAAAGGTGGAAGTAAAAAAACTTATATTACCAATAATGAAGGTCTCTTTTACGTTCCTGATTTTAAGGGTAAAGAATTTGTAATTTCTGGACAGAAAAATAATTATGCCAGATTGGAAGAACAATGCGTTCCAATTCTTCCTGAAAAAGAATTATTTTGCTGGCAGATAAAGTCGGCCACGGCTGTTTTAGATTCAATCAAAACTTATATTGAAGCTGATAATTTTGGACGGGCTTATTATCTTCTGAAAACAATAAAATTCGAAAGAGCCAGTGATTATCAAAAAGTTTCAAATGAGGTTTTTAAATTGATGTCACAAGCCATGAAATAATTTTCTTGAGGAGAGATTTGATTATGAAAGAAATAATAAAAGTTTTTTTATTGTCCTTTATTTTTACCTTTTCTTCCTGTTCTGTATTTGCTGATCAACAAATTCCATATCTTATTGAAGGTGAAATGGTAATGGAAGCCAGTACTGACTATGAGCTTGCTGGTTTTGATTTTACATTTGTGAATAAGTCTGAAAAAGCCATTAAGTCTTTTACCTTTATTTTTTTTATTTACGACCAGGATGGAAATATTCCTGCTGTAGGTAGAAATAATCTGGTTATAAATTTGAATGCAAGTCTTGAAGCTGGAGAGGTTTTAAGAACTTGTATTCCATTGGACGATTATCTTTACGAAATTCCAGAAGATGTCTATCAGATTGATTATTTATATGTGAGTAAGATTATTTATCAAGATGGCAGTGAATGGACAGATCCCCTTGGGGTAAAAGCTTTTTACTAGAAAGTTTTATTTATGGAGAGAAAATGAAATATATTAAAAATATCTTTCTTGGGCTGCTTATATTTGCGGCAGGGATTTTTATGTCCTGTGAATTCGAAGAAAATGGAATATCACTTTCTGTAAAAGAACCTGAATATACAGAAATTGATGGGGATTTTCAGGAATGTAATGATGAAAGATTATGGACAATTTTAATTTACATGGCAGCAGATAATAATCTTGAATCTGCGGCAATTGAAGATTTGTGTGAATTAGAAGCTTCAAAAATTAACAGCAATAAAGTTTCAATTTTTGTACTTATAGATAGAAATCAAAATTATGATACTTCGAATGATAATTGGACTGGATGCAGATTGTACAAGCTTTCTTCGGGAAATGCGGCAGGCTCTAAGAGTATAAAATCCACAGAGATAAGTTGCGAAAAAATCGGTTTGATTGCGGGGCAAAATACCGAACTTGATATGTCCTCAACCTATGTTTTATCTGGTTCTTTGGATTTTGTTATGTCCAGATATCCGGCTCAAAATTACGGTCTTATTGTATGGGGGCATGGAACCGGATGGAGAAGTCAGAATCTGATTGAAGAATATGATGAAGGTTTGTTTAAAGGTTTTTGTAGTGATGCTTCTTCTGATTGTATTATGACTTTGTATCAATTTTCTGATGCTTTAAAAACTGGACTTGGGGAAAAGAAATTAAACTTTCTTGGCTTTGATACCTGTTATGGCGGAGAAATTGAAATTCTTTATCAGTTGAGAGATTCAGCTTCATTTATTGCTGGCTCTGAGGGACTTATTGCTTTTTCGGGCTGGGATTATAAATATCTTTTTGATTATTTTGAGGAAGAAGGACTTTATAGCAGTCATTCTCTGGCAAAAGCAACGGTAGAACAATTTAAGGAAAAATATACTTATACAAGCAGGGCTTCAATAATAGTTTCGGATCAATCTTATGTTTCGGATTATGTTGATTCTTTTAATAAATTGACAGATTTTTGTGCTAAAAAAATATCAAATTTACAAATTCATAAAGATGTCTTTGATATTCTTTACAGCGGAAATCCCTGTCCTACAGAAAAATATACTTATGGAAAGGAAAATTATGATGTCTATCTGGATATTTCTTCTATGGCTGAAAATCTAAATGCTTATTTTTCTACAAATGACAACCTTTCTGAAAATGATAAAAGCGAATTAAAGTTTTTGTATGAAAATTTTTTGGAACTAGATAAAAAAATCTTCCTTGAATCTTGGGCTTCTGACAGGGAAAAAGGAGGAGCTGGAGTTTATTTTTCGACTTTATCAAGTAATGGTTTGCTCTCTTTAACTCATCCATCAGCTTATATTTGTGATTCTACCTATTATCAGATTGATTTTGTAAAAGATTGTAAAGGATATGTCCCACTAAAAGAAACGGGCGAAAGTTTATTAGATAAACTTTTTTACACTCAATTTTAGGAGAATCAGATGGTGAAAAAATTTAAAGGTCTTATATTAATCGCATTTTTATTTCTTTTTCTAAACACTAATCTTATGGCTCAAAGTGAAGGTGGAAATACAAGTACAAGCGGACAAAATACAGCTTCTGGGACATCAGCGGCATCTTCGGATTCTTCGGGCCAGGGAACTTCAACTCCCCAGGGAACTTCAACTTCTAGTGGAAATGGTGAATCTTCTAGTGGAGAAAATAGTGGAGATTCTTCCGGAAATGGCTCTGGTGATACTTCTAAGACGGAAAATAATAGTCAGAATCAGCAGGTTGTTATAATCACTGGGGAAGCTGCAATTTCTGCTGCTCAGGAAGGTAAGAATCTTGGAAATGTAAGTTCTGAAGCTCTAAAAGCAGGAATTGAAGCTTGTGGAGATGATCCTTCAAAAAGTAATGCTAAAGCTATTATGACTGCGGAGTTAAGTCGAAGAGAAAACATTGATGGATTAGTTTCTGCAGCTGAATCAGCGGAAAGTGAATTGTCTGCAGCTGTAAAAGCCTATATAGAAGCAAGGGATGCCCTGGAAAAATTAAACAATATTCCCGAGGGCTCTACAATAGAAGAACAAAAAGAACACGGCCAAAAATTGGCAGAAGCTACTACAGAACTCTACATAGCTAAAAAGGAAGTTGAAAAAAAAGAAGCTGAGGCAAGACTTGCATATCAAAATCTTTATGCAGCTTATAATCAGGCTGGAGATCCAGTTGATATTTCCAGTGGAAAATTTATTGCAGATTATAACGATTATGAATCTTTTAGTAATTTAGTCCCTTTTAAAATTCGACGTTGCCTTAAAAGTAATGGGAAAATTGAATCTTTTGGAAAAAACTGGTCTTGTTCGCTTGATTCAAGAATTATTCGAACACGAGCTAAATCTCTTCAGTCTGCAATAGATGAATTCACAGAGGATTTGAAAACTCATGAAAAAGGCCTGATAGATTTAAGGGAATTAAGGAATAAATACCATAATATTGACGATCCTCTTGCTGATGAATGGTTAGATAATTACCAAAAAATAATAGCACTTGAAAAAGAATATATTAAAGAATTTGAGGGACAAGAAGCTCTTTCAAAGTGTATAGATGTTTTTAACAAGAATGTATTGTATGGAATGTTTGATACATTGGATAACAGAGTCTATGATAATGGTCCTATAATTTATCTTGATGATGATGGAAATCAGTATCTGTTTGAATTCAATGGACAATATTACCAGTCTTGCAGTGATTATATTACTTTTAAAATTTATCCCTGCGAAACAACAATTTCTCGGTCATCAAATCTCCATAATTTACTTTTTGATAATAATCAAATATTTGCTAATCTGTTAAAAGATTACATTCACTCATTTAGAATTGAATTTGAAGATGGCAGTAAACGTTATTATTCAAGCTATGGAATTCTACTCAAAGATTGTGACAGGTTCGGTAATGAAATTATTTATGAGACAGGGAATTCTGGTCGTATAGAAAAAATTGATTTACCTGGTTCTGAAGAAATCAATATATCAAGAAATTCATCAGGTCTTATTACTTCAATTAAAAATAATATTGGAGATGAGATTACCTATACATACGATAATTCAAATCTATCTGGAATTTATTATAACAAAAAACTTTATCAATCTTATTCTTATGACAATGGAGGTTATCTGGTAAATATTTCAAAATCTGACGGGACTTGTGTCAAAATTGATTATGATTATGTTGCCTGGCTTGGAAAAAGGTGTATAAAAGTTACTGATGAAAATGATAATTCTGAAACTTTTACTTATTCAAGAGATGGTACGGTTCATAATACAGTTTACGGGGCAAGTGAAATTTATAGGTATAATTCTGCAGGAAACACTATTTACAAAAAGGATTCTCTAGGACGAGAACATATTTTTTCAAATTTTCAGGATGGAAGAATAGAAAAAGTAAAAATAGGAGATAAAAGTAAAGAGTATGTTTATGATTCGAAGGGAAGAGTTATTTTAATTCGTTTTGAAAATGGGGGAGAAGAAACTTTTTCTTATAATTCTGCGGGGTTTCTTACTAAGTACACTGATGCTGACGGCTTTTCAAGAGAGTATAAGTATGATTCCAGGAATAATCTGGTTGGGATTTATTTTAATGGAATATTAATTACTTCTTGTAATTACAATTCAAAGGGCCTTTTGACTGGTTTGGAAGAAGCAGGTAATAGTTATACGTATTATTACGATGATTTTTTCTGGAAGGTTAATAAGATTGTCTGGCGAAATAGTAATGGCGAGGTTAAGACTCAAAGCATTGAGTATGATTCAAAGGGTAGAATTTCATGTTTGTGCGATTTTGATGGAAATATTTTTGATTTTTCTTACAGGGAAAATTATAAATGTGTGACCGGATCAAGAAAAAAAACTGAAACCTATTATGATGATTACCAGAATGTCATGAAAGTTGTTGAAAGTGATTTGGTAAATGATTTTACTTATACTAAATCTTATGTCAGAGATAATAAGGGCAATGTAATCAAATTATATTTAGATGGAAATCTATATTGCGAGTATGAATATGATCCTTCAAATCAAGTGAAATCAAAAGTAGTATGGAATAATCTTGGAGATGGTGAATATTGTACGGGGCGACAGGGAATTCGAAGTGAATATTCTTATGATTCAAGGTCATTGCTTGTTGGGGTAAAAAAATCTATTGTTCAGTCTGAGAATGAAGGTAAAGTGAATTCTTTGAGTGGAGGTGAGATTAGCGAAAAAAATATTGTTTATTGTGTCGATTCGTCTGGGATGACAGTAAATGAATACTATAGGGGATCGGATAAGCCTTATGTTTATAAATATGATAATAACTCTAGACTTGTAAGCAGATTAAGTCCGGATGGTTATAAAGAATCATATGTTTACAGTAAAGGTGGAAGACTGTATCAAATACTGGATTCGAATGGAAATGTAAGTAGATTTGATTATTTTACGGATGGTTCTTATGAAAGAGTTTTAAGAGATTCACAATCTAATACCTGTAAGTGGTCTTATGATAAGAATTGGAATTTAATAAGTTTTGAGGACTTTGAAGCCAATGAATATTCATATTCTTACGATTGGTGTGGAAATCTTATGGAAGAAATAGGACCGGGTTGGAAGGTTATTTATGAGAGAGATTCTAAGAATAGGGTTTTATCTGAACGAAAATATGATTCTAATGGAAAATTAGTTTTTGTTAGGACAAAAAATTATGATGACAAAAATCTTACTGTAAAAATTTTAGAAAATAATAAATATGAAAGTAGATGTCATTATGATGTTTGGGGAAGACTTTTATGGACAGAGGATCGAACTGGTAAATGTGATTTTACTTATGATGTTCTTGGAAATCAGATTGAGCGATGTGATGAAAATGGACAAGTTTATAACTTTGAGTACACGCCTGGAGGAAAAGTAGCTTATATTAAATCTTCTGGTGGCGAGATAATCAGACAGTTTTTTAATGCTGAGGAAGAATGTGTAAAGAGAATTAAAGATGACAGAATTCTTTATGAAGCAGATTATGGAAAAGCTGGGATGATTGAAAAAGTTGTAGATGAGTTTGGTAATGAATCGATATTTAACTATGATTCGAGTTTATTGGTAACTTCTTTGGAAAAAAATGATACAGGAAGAAATTCTTATATTTTTGATGAGAATAGAAAGACTATTGGAATTCTGGAAAATGGTAATAAACTTTATGAGTATCAAATTGGTAGTAAGAATAATTTTATAAGTTTGAAAAATCCATACGGAGATGTAGAAGAATATTCTTATGATAAAAATGGAAATCTGAAGTTTCAAAAATATTTTTCTGGGCTTACAAAAAGTTTGAAGTACGATTTAATTTCTAATGAAGTGGAAATTGGTTATTCGAATGGAGAGATGATTGAAATTGAATACGATTTTAATCAAAGAATCACGAAGTTAATTTCTGGGGCTGCAGAGTGTGATTTTACCTATGATGAACTGGGACAAATGATAAAAAGTAAAAGTTCAAATTATGATTTGCCACTGGAATATGAATATGATGAAAAAGGCAAATGCGTAAGAAAGAAATCTGATGTTTTTGATTATTGTTATGATTATGATAACCGGGGAAATGTAATAAAAGTTTTTGAACGAATTTCTGGTGCTGAGATTGATTTCAGGTATGATGAAAGAAATCGTGAAGTAGAGAGAATTTATTCTAATGGTATAAAAATTCAACAGGGGTATTCGAACAAAAATCAAAAAATATGGACTGTGGTTTTTGATAAAAATGGACGAGTCATAGACGGAGATTTTGTTTTTTATGATGCTTTTGGAAGGGTAAAGTTAAGCTCTAATAGTCGTGGTCAGGTGACACGGTATACTTATGATAGTAAGGGGCGTTTGATAAAATGTGAACTTCCATATTCTGATGATTTGAGGAATTTTTATTATGAGGAAGCTTTTTTATGTGGTTTAAATATAAAGAATAGAGAGCTTGCTGGGGAGAGAATACAATTGTCTTCTGAGGAGTGGAAAAATTTAAATTCTATAATAAAAGATTCTCCTGTGAATAATGAAATTCGAGTTGCTTTGGTACAGAATTTTTGGGTTGAAAAATATGAATATACAGAAAAAGGAAGTATTAAATGTAGTGAAAATCAATATGGCAGAATTAACTATTCATATGATCAAATGAACAGGCTTATAAGTAAAACTGGAGGAAGTAAAGAAAAAGGCCTAAATCTTACCTGGGATAAGGATTGTAATTTATGTGATATTTCTTCTGAGAGAATAAGGGTAAAATTGTCTTATAAAGAGGAAGGAAAAATGACTTCTCTTTTTGTAGGAAGGTTAGTAGATGAAAATAACTGGAAGTTCTACTGTGTTGAGTTTAAGTATGATGGATTGGGAAGACCTGTTGAAGAGTTATCATTGAATGGAATGAATTATAAATACATTTATGATGGACTTTCGAATGAAGTTATCTACAAGGTTGCAGTTACAAGTAATAATGTTTCCTTACTGAAATATAGTGCGGAATATCAGGATTTTTGCAATGAACTTGGAAAATCAATTGAGGCCGTAGACGATTTGTCTGGAAATTACAGAGATTTTTCCGGGGAAAGTCTGCAAGATATGGTTCGTACTGTTGATTTGGCGGATTTTAATTCTAAGGATGAGTTTAGACAGCTTGAAAATGCTGGATATTCTTTGGGTTATGAATATAAAATTGCTGAGGAAGAAAGTGAGTCTTGTCCTAATTGTGAAATGAATTTGAGTAAATCTATTCTATATCTTTTTGGCAAACCGGCTTTTGCAATTAATAATGTTGAATCTAAAAATTCAAAGAAATCACTTGATTGTTTTTATACAAACAAACTGGATCAAATAGTTTCTGTTTTTAATGAAAATGGGCAATGTAAAGAGATTTTGAATTATGATTCTTGGGGTAATTGTATAAGTCAGTCACTTTATAAATATTATTCGAGCGCTTTTTGCTTAAATGTGCTGGGATTTGAGATTTATCGTTTTGGAAGTCGAGTTTATATTCCTTCTTTATGTACTTTTTCTTCTATGGATTCTGTAAAAGATGGGGCTAACTGGTTTGCTTATTGTCCTACTGACCCGATAAATTACAAGGATGTGAGTGGATTTTATAAATTTGGAACTAGTGATGCTCAAAATATCAAATATGCAGAATCTTTGTTAGATTTTTTGTCTTTTTCTTCGCATGATCAACAGCGTGATGGAGTTGAGAATAATATTCCGTTAAATTACGATTGTGCTGATACTACTGCAGCTATTGATAATATGTGTGCAAGAGAAGCAGGTATGTCAAATTATTCTGAAATGGCTGATAACTTTGATAAACATTTTAATGGTGGTGAAAAAAATGCTGCCAAAGCTGATACGTGTTCTAAAAGTTATTATAACCCATCAAAAGATGAAAAAGGTAAAACTGCCATAAAAACAAGTGGAAATCGCGAAGATTTAACTAATCCTGAAATTGTAACTCCTGGAACAGTCTTGGTATTAACGCCAAGTAACTATGGGAATTTTCCTGACTGTGAATACAGAAATTATACAAATTCAGGACATACGATTATGGTTATTTCAAGAGAAATGGATAAAGATGGCAATATAATAGGTCTGGTTTACGTAGAAGGCCATACTTCTCCAAAAACCCCAGCAGAGATGTCTTATATGTATGTGAATGACCAGAATCAATGCTGGAAGGGTTTGTATAATTTTGATCAGTGGGCCGGGCATTATGACGGTACTTACGAAATCGAAAGTGATGCTCATGCTGCCAAGGGAAAACCAGGTTCTATTTGTACAACCAGATAATTTACTGACTAAAATGGGGTTTTCACAAAAGTGGGAACCCCATTCCATATTCAGGGGTTAATACAACCCCTGAAAACGAGCGAGTCAAGGCCTTGAGTGAAGCGTGCCTTGACAGTACGTATTTTTCTTCTATCTTCTGAAATCTCTATTATTCTTTGAATTCATCAAGACATGAATCTAAGTCTGCTTCAATTTGTTTTCTGTCTAAGTGCTGACCAATTACAACAAGTTTAATCATTCTATCACCGACAGTTTCATCCCAGTCTTTTTTCATAGATTCTTCTTCTTCCAAAACCTTTTTAATTTCTGCAGGTGGACAAGAAGCTAACCACTGTCCAGAATATCCAGCCTGAATCTGGCGACCAGAAGTTTCAAGTACATATGCCATTTCATTTTCATCGCTGAACCAGATTACACCCTTTGAACGGATGATATTTCTTGGCCATTTACTTGCATACTGATCAAGTTTCTGGCGGTTGAATGGACGACGGCGATAATAAACAAAAGATCCAATTCCGTACTCATCTTCAGATTCACCTTCGTGTTTATGTTCATGATGGTGATGATGGCCATGGCCTTCTTCGTGTTCGTCATGTTCATCGTGAGCATGTTCGTGGTGATGTTCATCTTCGTCATGATCATCATCGTGTTCTTCTTCATGTTCTTCAAGAGCTTTTACCCAACCTGCACTTGAATATACAGCTTCAAAATCAAAACGATCTGTACCAATAACATCTTCTACAGGAAGTTCACAGCGAGTAGTTTCAAAAACTCTTACTGTTGGCTGAATCTTATTGATTACAGCGCGAACTTTTTTCATCTCTTCATCACTTACAAGATCTCTTTTATTTATGATAAGGGTAGAACAGAATTCAATCTGCTGAATAAGAAGTGATTCAATATCTTCTTCACTTTCTTCTACATCTTTCTTTTCGTAAGTTTTTACAAGACTATCACCGGCACCAAATTCATCAACAAGTCGGTTAGCATCAACAACACTAACAACGTTATCAATAACACCATTTTCAATTTGTTCTACAGCCTGAGCAATTGGCATTGGTTCACAAACACCAGAAGCTTCAATCATAATGTAGTCAAATTTTCCACTGTCAATAAGTTTTTCAATCTGCTGTACCAAATCACTCTTCAAAGTACAACAAATACATCCATTAGTAAGAGGTACAAGACTACTTGAGTCAGTTATTTTAGCTTCCTTAGAAATAAGGCGTTCATCTACATTTACTTCACCAATATCATTTACAATTACAGCAACCTTATATCCTTTTTGATTTGTAAGAACTCTATTTAATAATGTTGTTTTTCCAGCTCCAAGATAACCACAAAGAATTGTGATTGGAACTTTTTTCTTAGCCATTTTATATATCCTCCGAAAAAATATTTAGCCCGAAATTCGAACTATTTATTTAATTTTCCAATATTTAATATAGTAAAAAAAATCTTGAAAGTACATAAAAATCTTATTTCTTCTTAAAAAAGATATCTTTTATTAACCTTTGAATTCTCTTATAATAAAGTTATGAATATTATAAAAATTAAATGCATAAAAGAAGACGGTGCTACAATTCCACTTTATAAAACTGCTGGAGCTGCAGGTGCTGATTTGTGCGCAAAAATTTCACAGCCTCTTACAATTAAAGCTGGAAAATTTGCAATGGTTCCTACTGGATTATATTTTGAAATTCCTGAAGGTTATGAAGTTCAGGTTAGACCACGTTCAGGCCTTGCTGCCAAAAATGGTGTTACAGTTTTAAATACTCCTGGAACTATTGACAGTGATTATCGTGGTGAAATTAAAGTTATTTTAGTTAACCTTTCTGATACTGATTTTGTTATTAATAATGGAGACCGAATAGCACAAATGATTGTGGCTCCTGTAACTCAGGCTGAATTTATTGTTTCAGATAAACTTTCAGAAACCGAAAGAGGTACAGGTGGATTTGGTTCTACCGGAGTGTAACAAACTAGATGAAAATTACAAAACTTCTGGATAAAATTGAAAGCAAAATAGATAATTTTTTTGTTAAATATCTTCACCGGGATCAGTTAAAAAACCATCTTTTAGTAAGATATTTAATGAAAGATTTGTTTCTTTACTTTATTGTTAGTTTTCTCTTTTTCTTTATGATTTTCTTTGTTAATCAGATTCTTCTCGATGTTGAAAGGCTTTTAGCTCAATCCGCACCTTTTTCATCGGTTGTAAAAATCATGTTTTATAGTTTTCCAATGATTATTGCTCAGTCTGCTCCTTATGCAACTTTTGTAGGTTTTTTAATGTGTCTGGGGGGAATGATGAGTAATAATGAGATTCTTATTTACCGGGCTGCAGGCTTTTCTTTTATTAAAATTATGATGCCTGTTCTTTTACTTGGTCTTATAATCTCATTTGTTTCTTTTTTTGTTAATGATTACCTTTTACCTCTTGGTACAATGAAATATAATCGTCTGCTTCGTGAAATTATGAATGCAAAGCCAACTGTAGAATTGGAATCAAACAGTGTAAAAAATCTTGATGGCTCTACAATTGTTATGGGCCAGGTAGAAGACCCTGAAGTTTCTGATATAGTTTTATTTGATACTGCTTCTGAAACTGATAAAATTATTATCGCTGGAAAATCAACTTTAACTGGTAGTGATGTAGATGGTGTTCTGATGCAGTTAAATATGAATGATGCCCTGGTTCTTTCTATGGATGACAGTAAACACGAAAATTATGATGTCTTGTTAGCAGAAAAGGCCCAGCTGAATGTATTTGATTCAACTGTTTTAGGTACAGCTTCAATCTCTCCAAGGGAAATGACAGTTTGGGATTTAGGAAAGGAAATTTCAAAAATGCAGTCAGATATTGACGGGTCTAATAAAGCTTCCAACAGATTAAATATTTGGAAAATGGAATTTCATAAAAAATTCTCTATACCATTTGGAGCTTTCTTTTTTGCATTCTTAGCTTTTTCATTCGCCTTCCTTTTTGGTAAACATAATGGACAAACCTTAGGCCTTCTTGTTGGTCTTATTATGAGTGTTCTTTATTGGGCAATGTCAATTACAGGTCAGCTTTTTGTTCAAAAACTAGGCTTAAATTCTTTTATTTGTATATGGGGAGCTAATTTTGTTGTTGCATTTGCAGGATTTGTCTTTTTCATATTCCTTTTAAGAAAG
Source organism: uncultured Treponema sp. (assembly GCA_946061765.1). Lineage (GTDB taxonomy): Bacteria > Spirochaetota > Spirochaetia > Treponematales > Treponemataceae > Treponema_D. The sequence continues at coordinate 8,199 of CAMGTC010000012.1, read as the reverse complement.
TAGAGGGCTGAATTAAAAATGAAGCTGATTTTTTATTTGTATAAGAAAATAATTCCTCTCTTTTTAGGAGCAATGTTCTTCTTTTCTTTGGTTTTAAATCTTGTTGATTTATTTATGAATATAGCAAATTATCTTCAGAATAACTGTTCTGTAAAAGATATTCTTACTGTAATGCTTTATTATGCTCCTAAAACAATATGGTATGCAGTTCCTGTAGCAATGTTGTTTTCAGTTTCTTATACACTTTCTGATATGTATGCAACAAATGAACTTGAAGCCTTATTTGCTTCTGGAGTTTCACTTTTTAGATTTACTTATCCAGCTTTAATTCTTTCTATACTTTTTTCTTTTGGACTTTATTTTTTTGAAAATCATCTGGTTGTATGGACTTATGAAAAGAAAATTCTTTTACAGGAAGAATTATTAAATAATAAAGTTTCTGGAAATAATGCTGAAGTAATTGTAATTTCTGACAACGGAAGAGTTATTTATAAAGTCAGAAAATATACAGAATCTCAAAAAAGAATACAAAATGCTTACTTTGTATTTAGAAACGATAACAAGGAACTTGAAGCTGTCATTTATGCCAATGTAGGAAAATGGAATCAGGAAGAAGGACTTTGGAAATTGGAAGGTGCTACACAATATGTAAAAGAAGGGGATAGCCTGGTAATTAGGCCTCTTGATTCAGCTTTTACTAATCGTCTTACAGAATCTTATGAGATTTTTAGAAAAAGTGTAGTTGATGTACAGTCTGTTAATGCAAAAGATGCAAAAGTTTATATTGATCACCTCAAAAAAGCCGGTTTACCTTACCAGGAGCAGCTTTCTGAATACTATAAAAAATTCTCTTTCCCATTTATTGTTTTCCTTGTAGTATTTTTATCCATTGGCCTTACCGGAAAAACAAAAAAAAATGTACTTATTATAAGTCTTGCTTCTTGTATCAGCGCAACAGTACTATTTTATGTATTAATGATGGTTACAATGATTTTAGCAAAACACGGATATATTTCTTCTTTTATGGGAGCCTTTTTCCCTGTTTTCTTTTTCTCTATAGCAAGCGCAGTTTTATTAAAATTTTCTAGAACCTAGGAGTGAAAATGAATATTTTTGATATAAAACATAAATCAAGTGATGGAAAAGCCCGAACTGGAGTTTTACATTTACCTCATGGCCATGTTCAAACTCCTGTTTTTATGCCGGTTGGAACTAATGCAACTGTAAAAGCAATGCCAAATGATTTTTTAAATGAAATTGGATTTGAAATCATTCTTGCAAACACTTATCATTTGTATCTTCGTCCAGGCCCAGCTTTAATAAAAGAAGCCGGAGGTTTGCATGGATTTTCTAAGTGGGATAAAAACTTTTTGACAGATTCCGGCGGATTTCAAGTTTTTTCACTTTCAAAATTAAGAAAAATCACAGAGGAAGGTGTCAGATTTCAGTCTAATATTGATGGTTCTTACCATATGTTTACTCCAGAAAATGTTGTACAGACTCAAACTTCTTTCAATTCTGATATTCAGATGCAGCTTGATGTTTGTACTGGCTACGATGAACCTAGAAAAAATGCAGAAAAAGCCCTGAAAATTACTTCTGACTGGCTTTTAAGAGCAAAAAAGGAATGGGATAATCAGCAGGAAAATGGTTATAAGGGAATTTTATTTCCAATTGTACAGGGGCATTTTTACGAGGATTTAAGAAAGCAAAGTGCAGAATTTGTATCATCTCTTGATATGCCGGGAATTGCAATTGGAGGTTTAAGTGTAGGTGAGCCTCATGAAGTATTTACTCAATTTATGAATTTTACCTGCCAGCATTTACCAGAAGATAAACCAAAGTACGTAATGGGAATTGGAACTCCAGAATATATTTTAGATGCAGTTCAAGCTGGAATTGATATGTTTGATTGTGTACTTCCTACAAGAAATGCAAGGAATGGCTCATACTTTACAAAAAGGGGACCTCTTTCAATTAAACAGGAAAAATGGATTCATGATTTTGGTCCTGTAGATCCTGAATGTGATTGTAAAGTTTGCCGTACTTATTCCCGAAGTTATTTAAGACATTTGTTCAAAGAATCTGAAATTCTAAGTTCAATTCTTGCAAGTTATCACAATTTATATTTTCTTAATAATATGCTTAAAGAGATTCGTCAGGCAATTAATGAAAATAGATTTGAGCAATATAGAAAAGAATTTCTGGAAAAATATAGCCAAGGAAATTAATTTATGAAGAGATTTTTTAAATTTTTTATCTTTTGTCTTTCTTTTTTATTTTTATCACAAAGCTTATTTTCTCAAGAAGAGGAGAATTTAGATTCAGCTTCAACAAAAGAAATTAATCTTTATGATTTACAAAGTGCAGAGGTAAAAGAAGAAAATCTCTCAGAGCAAAACTCACAGGATAATTTAATTACCAGTCAAAATTCTTCTGAGCCCCAGACAAGTAATACAGATGATATAGCTGATATTGATACAATTGAAGAAGATGAAAATTCCCAGACAGACCAGGATTCTCTTTTAGAAGACCAATCTGAAGAAGATACTTCTGAAAGTCTTGGGGGAATTGCTACTGTACCAGACAAAAAAAGACCTAAGCCAATAGATAAAAAAAAGGCCGAAGAAGCTCGTGAAAAAGATGAATCCAAAGAGGATGAAGAAAATAATCGTAAAATAATAAAGTATGGTCTACCTTCTGAAATTGGAGAACTTCTTGATAAATTAACAGAAAATGATGATCCAAGATTTACAGATGATATTTATGATTTATTTCAAAATACTTCCAATGCTTCCATAAAAGAAAAGGTTTTAAAATATTTCACAAAAATAGAAGACCCTTGTCTTGAAGATTTTGCAGTTAATCTTATAAATGATCCCTATGACGAAAAAAAAGATTTAGTTTCTGCCACATTTAAATATATTCAGACAGTAAAAACTAAAGAAGCTCTTCCAGCTGTTATTACAATTCTTGAAGTAGAAAATGAAGATTATTTTAATGATGCACTTGCAACAATTGGTGAAATTGGAAGCAAAAAAGAAGCAAAATTTATTGCAGATTATCTTGATAGACCTGATTTAAGTGATGCCCAGCGTCAGACTTTAATGAGAACCCTTGGAAAAATGAAGGCCTTGAATACCTGGTCAAAAGTTGTAGAAATTCTTGAAGATGAAGATGAAAATTCTTTTGTAAGAATGTATGCAGCCGAGGCTCTGGGCCTTATGGAAAAGGAAGAAGGCGTTCCTGTTCTTGTAAGAGCTTATTCTGCCTCAGATCCTAATTTGCGACAGTATGTAATAAAAGGTTTATCTCATTTTCCAAATGTAGTGGAATCAAAGAGTTTAATAATTCAGGCAATCCGGGATGAACACTGGAGAGTACGTCAGGAAGCAATTAACGTTTGTAAAGAAAATTCTTTTACCGAGGCTATTCCATATTTAATTTTCCGAGCCGATAAAGATTCCGAAAAGGTTATAAAAAATGCCAGTATGGATGCTATTGCCGCAATAAATACAAAAGAAGGAAATGATTATCTTGTTTCTATAATCACAAATAAAAAAAGTGGAGATTCAAGTAAACAAAAAGCCGCTGAAGTACTGTTAAAATCTGGTAATGCAGGTCAAAATGAAATTTTAGAACTAGCAGAATCTTGCGTTGATGATGATAAAAAGAAAAACTTGCGTTATTCAATTGGAAAAGAACTTGCAAAAAACTCCAGGCCTGAATTTGAAAAAATCTGTTCCCTCTACCTTGCTTCAAAAGATACTACAACTATTGGAATTGGTCTTGATATGTATAAAAATTGCCGTTTTTCATCGGTTGAAGAGCAGATGAGAACAATCGAAAAAGATAAAAAGGCTAATTCTTCAATCAAAAATAGAATCAGAAAAATGCTGAACATTGAAGAAACAGAAGACGAAAGCGAAAAAAAATCAAAATAAGAAGTTATAAAAAAACAGGTTCACTTTAAAATTAATTAAAATAAACCTGTTTTTCTATTATTTTAGGTGTAAAAAAGTTACTCTTCTGAGTAAAATTTATTTACCAATCCTAAGGCATTATTAATAATCTTTTTTTCATCTGAAGAAAAATCAACATTTTCTTCAACAAGTATTTCTAAAGAAGAATGACTTTCTGTTAAAGCGGTTGTAAAACCTCGGCTGACTTTGAACCAGTAATTTCCCTTTCCGTCTGTAAATAAACAGATAAAACCATATTCACGGTTCTTTTGTTTAGCCATTGCCACATTTAATATAATACTAAGTGAATCAATAAGACTTTCCTTTTCAATTGGATTATTGATATTTACATTCATCTTACGATTCCAGCTTTTTTCCGAAATTGGTTTAATGTTAAGTTTTTTTACAACATCAAAAATTAAAGATAATTTTTCGCCTTCCATCAAAATTCCATGGTCTCTTGTTTCAATTTTTCCTCTTAAATTACCACAGACCTTAAGTTTGTTTTCATCTTTTTCTTCACTTAATGCCATTAGGAATTCTTCAATAGGTAAAATTGCAGTTTTCTTACCTTTAATTTTTTGAGTTTTAAACAAGAAATTTCCAATAGAAAGGGTATTGTCTGCTTCTTCCTGGGCAAGTTTCTTTTGTTTTTTACTTGCTTTTTTAGAAAGCTTAAAGTCATCCTTTAAGATTTTTCGTGATTTTCTTGTAAAGTAATCTGAATAATCACTTTCTTTAAGATTTTTACTATCCATCAATTGATGATACAAATCTGGATTAATTTTATCTAGCATAGCTCTTGTAAGTGGTGAAACGCTCATTGCAAAAATTCTGGAAGTTCTTACAATTTCTCCTGCTACTATAAAAACAGGATCCTGTCTGAATAATACACTTCCAGGGTGAATGCAGATGTGGTCAGTTGTTATACTTCTGTATCTTTCGTGTCCAACTCTTACACAAACAAATTGAATCATACCGGCGGCAATACATGATAAATAATCACTTGAAGAGCCTCCGTTTTCTATAATTGGAAGTCCAAGTTTATCGCCTACAATCTGGCCAAGCTGATCTTTTATATTGTCAATTTCGGCCATAACTCTAAGGTCAAGATAATTCTTTTTACAAAATTTTTCTGTGTTTGGACTTTGCTTAAATGCCCTGTAAAGATTAAGATAAGTTCCAAAATCTCCTGAGATATCCTGAAATCTATGGTGAGCCTTTCTTGCTTCCATTTCTTCATTTGCTGGTAAAACAAAAGGTGAGTTTGTACTCAAAAAAGCTGCTGCTATAAGTACTTTATCTATTACTTGAGGATAGTGCATGATTGATTCAACAATTATTCTGCTGATTCTAGGTTCCAGAGGGAATTTAACCATTATCTGTCCAATTTCAGAAAGTGAATTATCAGGATTTAAAGCTCCCAGCATATTAAGTGTATCTACAGCACCAATAATACCTTCTTGTCCTGGGCTTGCAATAAAATCAAAATCATAAAAATCTGTAATTCCAAGTTCGGACATTCTAAGAACAACTTCACTTAAATCTGTTCTGTAGATTTCTTCTTTTGTGTACATATCTCTAGATTCAAAATCATTTCTTGAATAGAGTCTGTAGCAGGTCCCTTCATGAGTTCTTCCAGCTCTTCCTTTTCTTTGATTTCCACTTGCTTTAGAAATTGTAGTTTCAACTAAACTTGAAGTAAAGGTTCTTGGATTATAGAAATTCAATTTAGCCAGGCCTGAATCAATTACTGTAGTTATATCATGAATTGTTACCGAAGTTTCTGCTATATTTGTTGAAATAATTACTTTTTTTAATCCTTCCGGACAATTTTGAAAAACTTTTTCCTGTTCTTCTTTTGGAAGTCTGCCATATAATGGAAGTGTCCAAAGCCTTTTTGCAAATGGTGCGTGATCAAGTCTCCATAAACAATCTTTAATTATTTTTTCGCCAGGTAGAAAAATTAATATTCCGCCTTCTTCATTATTGTCTAAAACTCTGTCTACAGTATTTACAATTTTTGTGAGTAAAGCATCACATGCGGAATCACTTGATGTACTGGCTCCTCCAGGAACTGGATCATAAATAAGACTTACAGGGTAGGTGATTGTATCAATAGAAACAATTGGGGCTCCGCCAAAATAATCAGAGAAAACCTGAGTATTCATAGTTGCAGAGCTAACAATTACGTGAAAATCTTTTCTTTCTTTTAAAACTCTTTTTACAAGACCTAAAACAAAGTCAATATTTAAACTTCGTTCATGAGCCTCATCAATCATTAAAACAGAATATTTAGAAAGCCAGGGGTCAAGTTTCATTTCCTGAAGTAATATTCCGTCAGTCATAATTTTTATTCTTGTGTCTTGATTTGTAACATCTTCAAAACGCATTTTATAACCGACCAGTCCCGGATAAGGTGTATTCATCTGTTTTGATATAAATTCACTTACACTCAGAGCCGCAATTCTTCTTGGTTGAGTTACTCCAATAATTCCATTTGTTGCGTAACCTGCTTCGTATAAAATTACCGGAATTTGTGTTGTTTTTCCTGATCCTGTAGGACTTTCTACTATTACGACCTGATTATTTTCAAGACAGTTTAAAATCTTTTGTTTTTGTGCATATACAGGTAAGTCTTTGTAATTTATTGCCATGTAATTAAATCCTTTGTTGTTGTGTTATCGATTTTTATTCTTCTTTTAATGTATTCAGCCCAATTTGTTCTTGGAACTTCATATAAATATTTAACAAAATCTTCATTTAATTTTTTTAAAACATATTCATTAGCAGTATTTATATAAGTTGTAATGAATTGTTTATGGGAAGCAACAATTTTTGGTGCTGATTGAGGATTGTAAGGATCTTTTTGGTAGGTAACATAAAAAAAGAGCCCATCACCTGTGTTATCTCTTTCAAAATCGGGATATTTTGAAGCAAAATCAGGCCTTGTTCTTTGTCCACTTATAACATTACCGTTAGCATACATTATAAGTTTTTGGCTTCCGTCTTTAGAATTATATACGAATTCTCTATCTTTTACGATATGGGCATGATTTGCCATAATTATATCTGCCCCCGCATCCAACAATTCCAGGTAATAATTTCTTTGTCTTTCGCTAATCACGCGAGTATATTCTGGTTCACTTGTATGTAGAGAAAGAATGAATAAATCACAAGGATTATTTTCCCTTAAATTTTTAATGTAAGAAGCAAATTCTTTTCTTGATTTATCATCTGTTTTTACAAAATTTATATAGGATGAATGCTGGGGGCTGTTCAAAAGTTCTGTTATTGGTAAAAATAAAATTTTCCAGCCCTTTTTTTCTATTAAATTGTAAGTAAAATCTGCTTCCGAAGAATTTTTTGTTCCAGAAAAATACACAGGAATATCTTTTTCTGCATATTCTTTAGTAATTTGATTGCTTGTTTTGATTGTTTCTAAAATTCCTTCCAATCCCTGATCATTAGTGTGATTATTACAAAGTGAAAAAACATCAAAACCTGCATCTACAGCTGCGCAAACATATTTTTTGGTCATATTAAAATTTGGATAAGAAGAAGCAGGTTTACTTGTATCAAATGGTGCTTCAATATTAGCAAAGGCTAAATCAACCGGTTCAATTAAATCTTTTACATCCCTATATATTTTTGAATATTCTGAAATTATATAATTTTGAGTGTGGGCCATAATATCGCCTGCAAACATCAGACTTATTTGATTATTTGATAAATCAACTTCTGTTTCTTCTTCAATCTTCTGGGGAAAAATTTCTTCAACTTGAATATTTTCTACAGATTGAATATTTTCTACAGAATTTTCAAAAATAACTTCTTCTACCTCTGTTGATTTGCAGGCAAAAAACAATTGTAAAAGTAAAAGGGCACTAATACCTAAAAGAGAAAATTTCAATTTATGTAGTTTAAAATTTTTAGAATCTATACTGATAAACATAATCTAATGTATTTTTCTATTTTAACCGTGATAAAAGTATAAGTAAATAGCCCAAAATTCGAGTTTTTTGAAAATTAAACAAAAAATTGATTTTACAAAAAAAATTTTTAATTATGAAATTACGGGAAGAAAGAAAGCGGCTGGCAAAAACATTCGCAAGTCGGAAACGGTAGACAATATGTAGTGCCAACAGGTTTGTAAAAACGAGGATTTAGCTTCATAATAGAAAAAACAAACAAAATGAGGCATTACCTCAATACAAAACAAGAGGCACTACAATGA
>CAMGTC010000011.1 GCA_946061765.1 uncultured Treponema sp. | reverse complement strand
CAGAGCACGAAATAAACTTGGTGATAAAAATTACACGGACGTAATTTTTATCACAACTCCTTATTTTCTTACATCTCCGTGAAGGAAATCATCATAAGCAATTTCTACACCACGACGAACATCAACTTTTGCTTTCCAGCCAAGATTTGTTAAACGTGTTACATCACAAAGTTTTCTAGGAGTTCCATTTGGTTTGGAAGGATCCCAATCCATTTTACAAGTTCTGCCAGGCTGGTCAGAATAAACAACGTCACAGATTGTTTCTGCAAGTTCTTTTATTGTACATTCCTTTCCTGTTCCAACATTAACAAAATCTCCAGTTGGAGTTCTTAAATCTTCTGCATTTTTATTTTCCATAAGATAAATAACTGCATCTGCTAAATCGCCAGCGTACAAAAATTCACGTAAAGGAGAACCGTCGCCCCAAAGATGTACAATATCTTCGCCACTTGCTTTTGCTTCATGGAACTTACGAATCATTGCAGGAAATACATGACTTCCCTGTAATTCATAATTATCCCCTAATCCATAAAGGTTAGTTGGCATTACAGAAAGGAAATTTGTACCAAACTGTTTGTTATACGCTGTACAAAGTTTAATTACACTTATTTTTGCAAGGGCATAAGCATCATTTGTTGGCTCAAGAGGACCCGTTAATAAAGATTCTTCTTTGATTGGCTGTTCTGCCATTTTTGGATAAATACAAGTTGAACCAAGATTCATTAATTTTTTTACATTGTTTTTTCTTGCAGCTTCAACAACATTAAAGCCAATTACCATATTCTGATAAATAAAATCAGCAGGATAAGTTGAATTTGCTCCAATTCCACCAACATGAGCAGCGGCAAGGAAAACGTATTCAGGTTTTTCGCATTCAAAAAATTTATTTACATCAGCCTGATTTAATAAATCAAGTTCCTTATGTGTTTTTGTTATAATATTTGTATAACCTTTTTCTTTAAGTGCTCGGAGGATAGCTCCACCTACAAGTCCACGATGACCAGCTACATAAATCTTAGCATTCTTTTCCATATCTATATATAACTCCTAAAAAAATCAGATTTTAACTTTTAGTAATTTGTAATCCTTTATTATTCAAAGAAAGTCCAACAAATCTTGCACGATCATTTATAGGGTTTTCTTTAAGTTCTTTTTTAATTCTAGCGGCAGCATCTAAATCTTTTGCACAAATTAACATATAGCCACCGCCACCTGCTCCAGCAAGTTTGTAGCCCAGAGAATAATCATCTATACTGTTGATGATTTTTTCAATTTCTGGAGTTGAAACGCCACTATCCAGTTTTTTGTTTAACTCCCAGGAAGTTTTTATAAGTCGGGCAGTTTTTTCATAATCGCAGAATTGAATAGCTTCGGCCATAACCTGTCCATGATGTCTAATTTGATCATCACAAGAGATTACCTGTCCTTTATTGAGGAACATATTTCTTACTATGTCGCCCAAAACATTTTTAGCTACTCTGGTAATTCCTGTATAATACAAAAGCCAAAGCCCTGAATTTTCTGAATCTGTAATTACATTTGTAGGAAGCCTTCTTACAACTACATTATTTTGTATCCCACTTTCGCTTGTACAAATTTTAATTCCACCAAAAACTCCGCCAAACTGATCCTGCCATCCACCACCAGTAGTAAGTAATTGTTCCAAAACTAAAGTTCTAAAACAGATTTCTTCTTTACTCCAGCCAAGTTTACAAACACTACTTAATGTTCCTAAAAGAGTAGAAGCAATTATTGAAGAAGTACCTAAACCACTTCCTTTTGGAATTGCAGCAAGAGTGGTAATTTCCAGGCCACCACCTAAATCCATAAGCTGTTCTTTTAGAGAAGAATATTTTTGCTGACAAAAGTTCTGACTAAAACCTGCAAGGCTTAAAGCTGCTTTTGGAATACTAAAACTTGAGCCAACCTGATTATAAGTTTCTAGAGAAGACCAACCTTCAACTTTTTCACTTACTCCAGTATCAATAGAACGAAGAATAAAAACTGGTTCTTTTATAAAACGGATATAAGTTTGAATTGGCTGTTGACCATTTAAATCAAGAGCAAAATTAACAACACTTCCCCCATTGTAAATACAATAAGGAGGAGTATCTGACCAGCCTCCTGCAATATCAATACGGGCAGGACTTCTACCCCAGGCAATCTGATCTGTAATCAAATCAATTTTTGGAGTTACCTTGGAAACGCCAGAAACAATAGCATCTTTTAAAGTTTCAAAAGCCTTATCTTCTTTACCAAGTAACATTGAATTTCGCATTAAAAGACTAGGTGTTACTAATGCAGATTTTTCTGATAAAGGCTCTGGAAATTCCAAATTAAAGGATTGATACAAATCTTTTGTGTGGCATAAATCACATTGATAAAAAACTGACTTAGAATAATTTTTTGCCAGAAGAGGAAGATTTTCTTTTAGGAAAGATGCTCTCTGTTTATATAACTTTACAATATTAACATGACTTAAAATGTCATCACCACTAAGCCATTCTTTAATATCATATTGAGCTTCTATATCTTTAATTGTTTTTCTTGCTGTTAAATCACAAATTAACTGAGCTCCACTTTCCAATAAAGTATTTTCACTTACAACCGGGAATATTTTTTGAAACTGCAATTCGCCTTTAAAAGTATCATCCATATTGTAAGGACGAATTACATAATCATTTTTACCAACTGGCTCAATATCAAGACAAAGACCTTTTGTAAAAGTTATTGTCCAGTCATTTTGTGGAACTCCGGTAATTACGTTATCGCCCAAAAGATTCCAGCCGTTTCCCACGCAGGAATTTTCAAGCCATATATTTTTCTGCTCAGAATTCCACTTAATATCTACTTTACTATTTTGAACAAAAACAGAACCGTGAACTTTAACCTTTTTCTGAAGAATATTTCTTGGATCTGTAACAAGATTCTGTATTTTTTCTGTAGAAGATATTAATTCACGGGTTGTTCCATAATGATAGAATTCCCCTCCTTCCATATTTACAATTTCAAAAGAAAGATTAGAGATTTTTTCATCATAATGTGCAGGATTTTTTCCCAAAGAAGCACCAAAATCTGTGTAAAAATCATATTCAGAAGGGAGGCCTAAATTAGAAGTTTGCTCAAAATTTTGACCATAACATTTTTCCATTAAAACTTTTACAGCCCTATCAGAAAGAATCCAGCAACCTGTATCCATCATAAAAACATGCGTAGAAAGTAAATCTTCGATTTTCTTAGCATCTGGTTTTTGCAGCATAAAATCAGGTATAGCTGGACTTGAATGTTTTGCAAAAATTACACCATGTCTTGTAGCAACAGAAGAATCTATCCAGGTAGTAAGAACTACAACATCTGCATCTGGTAGTTTTGTTGGCATAGAAGAACATCTTAATAAAACATCACCACTTGCAATTAAAAACTTTTGCTGTGGATTTGCCCTCTCCATAACTGCCTGATAAAAATCTGTTTGAATATCTAATAAAGTTTGATCAATTTTTTGACCAGATTTCCAGCGATAAACAGGAATAGGAGTAAAAATTTTCCCGCTGGCAGAATATGCAGGCAAACGTCTACCCTGACCACCAGCATGAATTAAAAGTAGTTTTTCATCTTGGGTAAAAAATTTTTTAACCCCATATTCTTTTAATAACCAGGCTGTTCCACCACCTGAACCTAAATGACTACCTTCTGGATCTGCTCCAATAAAATAATCTTTCTGCTGAGGACGACAAATTTCTTTGTATGTATGAATTAAATTCTGTGGAAGTGATAAAAGTGTTTTCATATTTTTTCTCTAGAACAGTATAACACATAAAGTAAAAAAGGGACTCCCCCAGGGTTTATTCCAGGAAGGCCCCCTGATACTTATGTAATTATATATTTTTAAAGATTATCTTTGATGTAAAGTACTTTCCTGCCTAACATATTCCATATCATGCTTCATCATGATTTTTACCAATTCAGGGAATGTTGTTTTTGTAGGATTCCAGCCGAGAACAGATTTTGCTTTTGTTGGATCACCAAGTAAAGTTTCTACTTCTGCAGGACGGAAATATTTTGGATCTACTTCAATAAGAACTTCTCCAGTTGCCTTGTTATAGCCCTTTTCGTCTACACCCTCGCCTTTGAATTCAATTTCAATACCAGCTTCACGGAAGGCGTACTGACAGAATTCACGGACAGAATGCTGTTCACCTGTAGCAACAACGAAATCATCTGGTTTATCCTGCTGTAAAATAAGCCACATACATTCAACGTAATCTTTTGCATATCCCCAGTCACGTAAAGAATTTAAATTACCAAGATAAAGTTTTTTCTGTAAACCTTGAGCAATACGAGAAGCAGCAAGTGTAATTTTACGAGTAACAAAAGTTTCTCCACGACGTTCTGATTCGTGATTAAAAAGAATACCGTTTGCACAGAACATGCCATAAGATTCACGATAGTTTTTCATAATCCAGAAACCGTACATTTTAGCAACAGCATAAGGTGAACGTGGGTAGAAAGGAGTTGTTTCTTTTTGAGGAACTTCCTGTACAAGACCAAAAAGTTCTGAGGTAGAAGCCTGATAAATACGGCAAGTCTTTTCCATTCCTAAAAAGTGAACAGCTTCAAGAATACGTAAAACACCAGTTGCATCTGTATCTGCAGTATACTCTGGAACTTCAAAAGAAACCTGAACATGACTCTGTGCGGCAAGATTATAAATCTCATCTGGCTTAATTTCGCGTATAATACGAATCATACTTTCGCTGTCTGTTAAATCTCCGTAATGTAAATAAATATTACGAGTTTTATGCATATCTTCTACAGCATCTTCAAGATATAAGTGTTCTATACGACCAGTATTAAAAGAAGATGAACGACGAATAATTCCATGAACTTCATATCCTTTTTTAATCAAAAATTCTGCAAGGTATGAACCATCCTGACCTGTGATACCTGTAATAAGTGCTTTTTTCATATTTATTTCTCCAAATTTAAAAAAAAATAAGATAATACATTTTCAAGCAATACAAGATTTATGAGTTTTATACTATTCGAATATTATAAAACATAAATTAGCAAATATGAACCAAAAATAGCACAATATTGACTTTTTACCAGGATTTTCTGTATTCGCCGGGAGTTATTCCTTCAATTTTCTTAAAAATGCGGATAAAGTAATTGGCGTCTTCAAGCCCACATTCTGTTGCAATCAAGTCCAGCGTTTTATTTGTAAAACGAAGTTCGTTTTTGGCTTTAAGAATTCTTTTTTGTAAGATGTAATTATTTACAGTAAGTCCAGTGCTTTCTTTAAAAACTCTAAGCAAATATGATTTATTAACATTAAATTGACAGGCTACAGTTTCTAAGGAAAGCTTAGATTCAAAGTTCTGGTCTATGTAGTTTTTTACAGTCGAAACATTAAGCCTCTTAGTATTTGAAGTTCTTGCTCTTTCTGGGTTCCAGGAATATTCCATTAAAAGAGTTAGAAGTTTTGAAATTTCTTCATTGATTTTCATATCGCGGATATAAGAAGATGAAGTTGCAGTTTCAAATATAGAATCCAAAATGGAAGTAAATAAAACTTCCTGCTCATTTTTAATCGTAAAAGAAGGCTCCCCACCCCGTTCAAGATATTTTGAATAGATTTGAGCCATTGAAGAAGAATTAAAATGAACCCATTTTAACGACCAGAGATTTTCGGCCGATGAAGACTGGGAATACTGATTATGACAGTCAATAAAAGCACAGTCACCTTTTTTCATATTGTAAGTCTGATTTTTATAGGTAAGAGAACCCTGCCCATCGCTTACATAAAAAAAGAGAAAGGAAGACAAATTCTGGCGGCTTGAAATATGTGGCTTTATTGCCGTTAATGAACCAGTTTCCTGCAGATAAAAAAGATTCTGCATTGCAAAAAGAGAAGGCTGATAAATTGTACGACGACTCTTAACTAAATCGCCAATAAATAAAGGTGGTGAAAAGGACATATTAATTTATGGCTAGATTTTCTATGACTACATTAGCTCCATACATAAGCCTTTTACCCCGTAATTATAATTACCAAGTTCAATTAAACCTTATTTTATCCTAATAAACTTTGCCAGAATAAACTGAGGTAACTTTCTAAACTTTTTAAACCAGATCATACCAGGGGCTGCTTTTAATCCATTCTTTTTCCAGGCATCTTTATCGTTTATATGAGATTTTTTATAAGCAACTATACTTGCACCACTTGCCCCACCAGCTTCCATATAAGTAAAGATTTTAGGAACCCATTTAGAGGAAATATGATTTTTTTCAAAATAGCGGAGCATCAATTCATAATCTGCAGCGGTTCCGCAATCTAAACGGAAATTACCATATTTTTGGTAGGCTGATTTTTTTAAAAAGAAAGCAGGATGAGGTGGCATCCAGCCAAATTTAAAGGTTCTTGGCTTACCACTTCTCCAATATCTATAAGGAATCATTTTATTTTCTGAAGTCTTAACATAAAGAATATCACCAAAACAAGACTCCAATTTTTCATCTTTAAGAGTTTCTAAAACTGTTTCCAAAATATCGTCAGAAGCATAACAGTCATCAGAATTTAAAATGCCAATAACATCACCACTAGCCATAGCAACGCCCTTATTCATTGCATCATAAATTCCATTATCCTTTTCGCTTATCCATTTTATGCATGGATATTTTTCAGCATACTCTTTAATTATTTCTACAGTAGTATCTTTTGAAGCACCATCAATTAAGAGATATTCTAAATCAATATTTTTTTGCTTTAGAACAGATTCAATTGCTCTTCTTATGGTTTTTGATGAATTAAAACAGATAGTAATAACTGAAATTTTCATTTATTTTGCTTCCTTATTTTCCAGCAATTCAACATAAAAGGCTTTAGTTTCTTCTATACAATTTTCCCAGGAAAATCTTTTGACATTTTCTAAGCCTTGATTTTGTAAATTTTCATAAAAATCTTTATTTTCTAATCTTTTAATTTCTAATATTGATTTATTAAAATCAGATGAATCAACATAAATACATTTATCTCCACTCACTTCTGGAATTGAAGATTTTTTCTGGCAAATAACAGGACAACCGCAAGCCTGTGCTTCTATTACAGGAAATCCAAAACCTTCGTACTCACTTGGATAAAAAAGAGCAAAAGACTTATTATAAAGGTCTGCCAAATCCTCGTTAGAAACAAAAGATAATTTTTCGTAGCGATTTGGAATATTTTCTTCCAAAAGATTTTTTTCCTCTTCAGAAAGCTCTCCGCCACCTATAATTTTTAATGTCAAATCTGGAAGTTCTTTTAAAAGCTTTAGAGTAAAAGAAAATGACTTGTAAGAGGCTCTGAACCCTACAAAAAGAACATCTTTATTTCTTGGAAGATTTTTAAAAGTGTACAAAACAGGATCGTATCCATGGTAAATAACTTTTATTTTACCCTTGTAGGAAGGATAATATTTTTTTAAATCTGCCAAAGTATTCTTAGAAATACAAATAACGCCATCAGAATGCATAACTGCATACTTTTTTTGAATTTTATGAGCCAGGGCAAAAAAATCATGTCTAAAATACTCATAAGTAAAATCATGAAGAGTTGTAACATTTACAGCATTTTTGTTTTTACAAACTCTATAATAACTGGAATGGAAAACAAAAGGCTTCTTCTCATTCACTTTAGGATTTTTGTAGCGTTCAATTTTATTAATTTTTCTTCGTTCAATATTTTGGGCCTCTTTGTAAAAAATATTAGACTCTGCCCCATCATAAACTATTGTTTTTTCAGGAACTATAAAATCTTCTAGTTTACGCCAATATGCCGAAACACCACCACTTTTCTGAAGATTATATATAATGTCATCGTATATAAGATTCATAATTAAAATGCCCTTATTATTTTCCAATTTAGTTAGTATGAAAAATTCTTCATTCTATTTGCAATATCTATATCATTAAATAAGAAATTTTCATAAAAAGCCCATTTATAATTCATAGCAAGCATAATTCTTAAAGAGCCGTATAAAATAAGCATTATTAAATATACCCATTTTCCATCTTTTTTTAACTGTCCATATAGTTTTACGTACATTATCCAATAACCACAAATAAATAAACCGGTTACTCTTTCTATAATAATAAAAACTTCTGAAAAATATAAACAAATATAGATAAAAATCAGGAATAAATACCAGAAAACTTTATTTCTTTTATCTTCTTCTATTATTCTATCACTAAAAATATAAAGAAGACCAAAAGACATTATTCTTTCTAAGAAACCAAATGATATTCCATATCGTGCAGTATATTGAGCTGAACTCATATAAAAAGTAACTTTTCGCTCAAATCTTGCTGGTAAATATACTTTTACAAAATTAATAAGTGGAACAAGATATTCAACCTTAGCTAAATAAATTCCAAGACCAATTACAAATAAAATTAATTCACAAACTTTATTTCTTTTGATTTTTGGTAAAAAGTATAAAGGAATATACAAAACTGCTGAACGATGAAAAAATGCTCCAAGTATATTCAAAAGCAGATATTGTCCGAATTTTCTGTTGTTCATGTATTTAATGGAAAGTAAAAACAAAGCAAGGGCTTTTGCATTTCTAATAATTATGATTTCAAGATTAAATCCATTAAAAACATAGAATAAAGCCCAGCCAAGAAAGTAATATTTTCCACAATACTCTTTAAAAAAATAGTGAAGAATAATTAAATCAACTAAAAAATAAACAAATTGGAAAAATAGATAATTATCTACAAAAGTCTTACAAATAATTGTTGCAATTGCATGACCAAGTTCGAATTCACTTTTTTTTAAAAATTTGCTGATTACTTGAATACCATCAGGAATAACAGGGGCACGTTCAAAAAAAGGATAATAATTTAACCAGTCAGCAGCTATAAAACTCCTGCAACCTATAAACACAATAGAAAAAAGAAAAAAACAAAAATACACCGGTAGATTTGCAGAGATATTAATTGTATTTTCCCCTTGCTTATTTACTGTTAAAAGATGAAAAGTTGTTAACATCATAAAAAACAAGAGATAAGGAATTGTGTTTACAAAATACATAACTTTAACAGTCTAATTCAAATTAAAACTTTTATAAAGAGAATTATATTGCTGCACAACAACTTCTTCGCAATATTGTTTTGCATTTTCATAACCGACAGAAATTTTTTCATTACGGATTAAATCATTATTGATTGCAGTTAAAAATCCTTCTCTAATTGATTTTACATTTTTTGGATCTACAAAAATTGCAGCTCCTCCTGACACAGATTTATGAGGTTCAATATTTGAAGTAACAACAATTCTACCAACAGACTGACCTTCCAAAATTGGAAGACCAAAACCTTCGTAAATTGAAGGAAAACTTACAACATCACAGTTATTGTATTCTTCTACTATTTGAGCATCGGTAAGGTTCATTTTATTTTGGAAATTAATATTCTTTTCTTTTAAAAGATTCTCAATATCTTCTGAAATTTTACCAACAATAACCAGTTTGCAAGCAATTCCTTCCAGAGCCATAATTACTCTATCAAGATTCTTATTCCAGTTAGTTCCAATATGCAAAATTACAGGGCATTCTTTATTAAAAACTTTTACAGATTTTACAAAATCTGCTGTAACCGGGTCCGGTATAATCTGGGTTTTATTTTGAATTCCTCTAGCCTTTACATATTTATTTAAGTTTTCCTGAGTGTACTTAGAAATGCAAACAATCTTTTTTACAAACTTGCAGGGAAAATAAAACCAGAATAAGTAATAAAAATACCATTTTGGAGAAAAACGACTTGTATTATCCAGTAAAACTGTATCGTGAATTGTTAGAATTGTATTTCTTTTTTTTAATCCCAGCAAAAGATAATGAACATCCCCGGTAATATGAAGAATATCATCTTTTTCTGTATTCTTTTTTACGTAAGAAATATTTTCCTTCATATTTTTAAAAGATATTCTATATTGAGGCATAAATAATTCTTTTAAAGGAAGGTATTTTTTAAAATTTTCAAAACATTTATAAATAGAGAATCCTGCTTTATTATTACGATTAATTAATACAACACTCATAATACTTTCTCCTATTTCCCGATAAAACGTCTTCTTCTATAGTATTTTAAAAGAGGAGCTGGTATAAGGCTCTTTACAATTTTTCTTAACAAAGTTTTTAATCTTTTAAGCACATACCTGCTTTTTTTAAATCTTGGATTTATTATGTTCAAATAATCTTTATACCATTTTAAAGGATTTACAGAAGAAACCCCTTCTGAATTTTCATAATTAGAAATAAGAACATCAACATATTCAAACTTTTTACCAGCGTTAAACAAACGGAAAGATAAATCTAAATCTGCAGCAATTCTGTATTGGATATTAAAATGATATTCTTTTGCATCCTTAGCATTTACAAATGAACTTTGATGAACAAAAGGCATAGGATTTTTTTTATCTGGAAAACTAGGAATTGGTTTACTATCAACTTCTCCAAAATCATAAATTTTATGAGTATTTCCAAAAATCATTGAAACATTTTCAAAGTCTTTTTTAAAAACCTCTGAAAGTACGCAAGTATTACAAAAGCTGTCTCCTGAATTCATAAAATTAATCCAATCTCCACAAGCTAAATCAATACCCTTATTCATAGCATCGTAAATACCTTTGTCGCTCTCGCTTATCCAGTAATCAATTTTATCTTCATATTTTTTTATGATATCTAAAGTAGAGTCGCTGCTGTTTCCATCAACAATGATATATTCAATATTTTTATAATCCTGATTTGTTACACTTAAAATAGTATCTTCAAGAGTTTTTGCACCATTAAAAACAACTGTAATAATTGTAATTAAAGGAGCATTCTTCTCAGATTTCTTTGCAATTCCTTTACTTCTTAATCCACCACTTAACATATAAAAGCTATTTCCTTAAAATTTGTGATATTCTATATTTTATTGCACCTAATTTACATCTTAAAATCTTAATCCAAAAATAAACAGAAGAACCACCTTTTTTATTTACAAAAAGCGAATCTCCAACATAATAAATTTTCTTAATAACCAATTTCTTTTTAAATAAAGAAAAATCTAAATTACTTTTACATGTAGAAGTATCAAATTTTTTATTTGTTACAAATAAATCTGTTTTTCCCAAAACTTCAAAACTAAGAGCAAAATGATTTCTTGTATAATAACACCAGCGGTCCCATAATAAAATTTCTTCACTAGTTTCGTTTGTAACTTTATCTAAAAGACCTGTAAAATTGCCAACTAATTGAGTCATTCCAACAATAAAGCAATTTCCGTCAAAAGACATAGTTTTATCATATACTTTATTTACCCTTACAGATTTTATATTCGAAAAACAATTTTTACCAAAAGAAATTATATTAAATTCCTTGTGCATTTTTAGGTAGTCAGAAAGTATAAATGCATATTTTTCTGCGCCCAACTGATTAGTATGAATTCGGTCTCTTACAATATCAGAAATATTCTCTTTTGACAAAAGTTGGTCAATGCAAATATATTCAAGATCTAAGTCAGATACTAATTTTTTTGTGCTTTGATAAAATAACTTTCTGTCCTCTTCCTGATCATTATGGGGTAAAAATAAAAAAATGGGACGGCAATTAATTCGACTAAATTTTTCCAGTAAAACTTTTACATAAAGTTCAACCTTGCCATCTTTATTAATATAATCTGTACAAAACCAATCTACAAAACAAATATCTGGCTTCCATTTTATTACTTTATCTATAAAAACAATTCCTGCATTATTTAAATGCATGCCACCATAACCAAATTTTTTACACTTATATTCAGTGTAGTTCTTAGCAAATATATCTGCATAACCATTAATCTGTTGAACTGTGCTTGCACCAAAAAAAGCTACTTTCATTCAGATTCACTCCACATTTTTTTATGTTCTGAAATTACCTTTTTAACAGTAACATTTTCCAGATAATTAAAATCGAATTTTTTATCACCCTTCAAAAGAGTCTTTATTCCCTTTGCTAAATCTGCTGCATTTTTATATTCCGCAAGATAACCTGTATCTGGTCCAACATTATCTGGAATACCACCAACGTCAAAGCCAACTACCGGGGTATGACAATGAATTGATTCCATAATTGTATTAGCAAAATTTTCCTGTAGAGAAGGAATACAAAATAAATCTGCAGAATTGTAAATTAAATTTAGAGCAGCTTCGTCGTGAATGGTTCCCAAAAATCTGCAATCAAAAGGAAGTAAATCTGCAATTTCTTTGTTGTAAGAAGAGCCAAAAAGTAAAAGCTGAATAGAATCTTTTGCAATTTCGCTATCTTTTGCAAGAATATCCATTGCATCTTTTAAATAAGAAAAACCTTTATAAACATTTGTAAGAGCAGATTGAGCCCCAAACAAAATGATTTTTTTATCTTGAGGAAGATTTAACAAATTACGGCAAAAAGCCTTATCTCCAGGCTTAAAAATAGAAGAATCTAAAACATTTGGAATGTGATATACCTTATGACCTTTACACAAAGCCGATGCAGAAGCCATTTGGCTAAGCCATTTACTTGGTCCTACAAAAGATAAATTAGGATATTTACTCAAAAGTTTGATTTTTTTCTTAAGCTGTTTATACGAAAAATCTTTATTTGAAGGCTTCTTTAAATTTGGGCAAGAACCACAGGAATTCTTAAAGCCCTGACAGTCAAAAGCATAGTGACAGCCCCCTGTTATAGGAAACATATCATGCATAAACCAGTAAACCTTTTTACCGGTCTTTAGAATTTCTTCAAGACTTTTAAAATTTATAAACTGTCCATTTACCCAATGAAGATAAATAATATCAAATTCATTTAAATTAACAGCTTTTTTTATTGAATAGCCTATATTAAAAGAAGAAAAAATACCTTTACCAGGCCTTAAATTAAACTTCTGAAAAACTTTATTTTTTAGAACATTAGAAAATTTTACAAAATATTTTTTAGAACCCGAAATACTTAAAATTCTTTCATCATCAGTAATACTTCTGTTAAGGCAAAAAAAATAAGAATCAAGACCTTCTGCAAGCATTGCCCTGTGTAATCGTAAAGCGGCTATTGCGGCCCCTCCATTTGTATCTGATGTATTAATATGAAGAATTTTCATTCATTATTGCCCTGTAAGTTTAAAGTTAATTATTTTCGACCCAATAATAATTCTCTGTATGAGTAGAAACCCTTTTATCTACTGGAGGAGGTGTCATATAATCTGGACCATAGGTTTTTTCCAGAACATCTTTATAATTCTGAGGAACAAAATATTCTCTGTCTTCAAAAGACATTAAAATACCTTTATCAAAAGAGGCCCTTTGGCTGTCTGTTAAATCTCCAAAATATAAAGCTACCGAACAACCAGCCTTTTCGCTATTTTCAAAATGATTTTTTCTGGCTCTGTTATCAACCATTCTTGCCAGTGTTCTAGAAGAAATAAAAAACTTAATAATTTCTTTTACTATATGTTTAATAAAAGATTTACTTTCGGTTGTTGTTTCAAGACTTATTAAGAATAAATATCTATGAAAAACTTTTAACTGTTTTTTAAAATATTTTTGAATAGCAGAATCTCCTTTTGGATAACCGTCTATTGGAAAAATATCTACCGCAACTCCGTAAGGAAGTTTTTTTCCTGTTAAAGTCGTTCCATAAGTTTTATTTGAGCAAACTTTGGCAAAAGGAGTAACTAATCTTCTGCCACCTGTTCTGTAAGAAGAAATATAACAGCCTTCTTCCTTAAATATTTTTAAGAATTTTTCATAATCTGGACGTGGCATAGAAATATCTATATCGTCATCCCAGGGAATAAACCCCTTGTGTCTTACGGCACCTAAAAGAGTTCCTGAATCTAAATAACATCTGATATTATTTTTTAAACAAAAAGCATGGATAAGGTCTAATATTTCCATGCTTAATTTTTTGCGCTCTTCAACTGTTAATTCTTTCATAAAACAAAACCTTTATTATAAATACTCTATTCTACCATATTTCGCAAAATAGAGCATAGTATCAAAATAAAGTTTAGTTTTTATTTAAATCTGCTTTTATTTGACTTGTACTTATTTCTGGAGTTCTTGGTAAATAAATGACATCACATTTTTCTTTTAAAAAATCAAATTTACCTTTCTAGTCATCACCAATTACAAAGGTATCAATTTGATATAAATCTACATCAGTAAGTTTCTGATTCCAACCTTCTTCGGGGATTACCAAATCTACATAGCGAATAGATTCCAGAAGTTGTTTTCTTTGTTCATAAGAAAAATAACACTTTTTATTTTTTTCATTTAGATTAAACTCATCGGTAGAAAGACCAACAACAAGATAATCTCCAAGTTCTTTTGCTCTTTTTAAAAGATTAATATGACCATAGTGGAGTAAATCAAAAGTTCCGTAAGTAATAATTCTTTTCATTAATTATTTATCCTTTGTAAAAGTTACATTTGAATAATGTGGAACTCTCTGATTTTCTGGAGGTAATTCCATGTAATTTCCATATCTGTAAGTAAGAATAGAAGCTGCATTGGAAGGTCCCCAGAATTCACAATCTTCATACTTATAACGTTTTAATGGGAAAATATCGTCTTTAAACTGAAAACCAACATCAAAAGGATAGGCATAAATTTCTGAATCTTGAGTTTTTACACAATCCTTTAATTTTCTTTCTTCGTAAGATTTTTTTCTTTTATCGTAATCGTCCTGCTCAATTAAACCAAGCTTCATACGCCTGTCGATATAAGCCAGAGCATTTTGATAACGAAATTCTGCAAAATCTTGAGTTTTAATTTTGGTGATTTTATATAAATCTACACTTAAACCGTGGTGACTGTATAATTCGTCTTGAGGAAACTGCTGACAAGAGCAAATTGAATTTGTATCTTTTACATGAGCCCAAGCATGAAAATATTTTGGCTCACTTTTTGAATTTTCCAAAAACATATCTTCTGGCAATTCTTTTTCCAACTCTTCCATAGCCTTTTGATATGTATCTTCAAAAAGAAAAAAATCAAAATCATCATCCCAGGGAATAAATCCATTATGTCTGACAGCACCTAATAAAGTGCCAAAAGAAATTTCATAAGGAATAGAATGCTTTTCTAAGATTTTAGCTATAGTCTTAGCCATAGCCAGGAGTCTGTTTTGAACTCTTTTTATATCATACTTATTCTGCAAAGTTAACTCCATTAATGCTAAATTATAACATAGCTATTTATTTTTTTTGATTAACAGAAGATTAGTTTTAGGTAAGTATTTACTAATAATTATCTATTTTATACAAAAAAAGTGCTATAAATTGTGTCATTTTAAACAAGAAATTAAAAATTTTGCACAATTCTTTAAATTTAGATCTTCCCAGGGCAGATTTTTAAAAGATTTTTTCATCATGTTAAAATCTCGCTTTTGCCAGCCTTCAATAAAATCAAAATGAGCCTGATACTTTTTTAGATATTCTTCTTTATGATTTAGTTTTGCAAAATACTCTCTAATATCATAAGCAGACTGTTCAAAGGCTTTAACTTTGTCTGGATTTTGTGAATGTGCAGCAGATTCTTTTAAAATTCTGTAAACACTAGTTACACGAGGAATAAAAACCAATTTTGAATTTGTAGTTATCCAAAGCCATTTTGGTAAATCGCCCATAAGCCAGTTTTTTGAAACAGGAGCTAATTCCTTTTCAAGTTTTTTATAAATATCTACCCTAATGCAGGAAGTAAGATTTGGAACACTATTACCAAAAATCATGATTTTTCTAAAAGTTTGATTTTTTTTACCGAAAAGGTGTTTTTCGTATTCACCTTTTTGCTGAATATAAGCTTTAGCAAAAGTATAAGTAGCCCCGCAATCAGGATGTTTTTCCATATAAGAAACCTGACACTGTAATTTAGAATCATCAATCCAATAATCATCACCTTCGCAAAGAGTAAGGTATTTTCCTTTTATGGCAGCATCAATCTTTACATGATGAGTACCTTTTTTATATTGGTTTTCCTCTTCGTAAATTGGTTTTATAATTTTTGGATATTTTTCTGCATATTGGCGGACAACAGAAGCTGTATTATCAGTTGAAGCGTCATCATGAATTAAAAACTCAAATGGAAAAGTTGTTTTTTGCTTTAAAACTCCTTCAATTGTTTGAGCAATAAAGTCTTCCTGGTTATAGGTCATTGTTTTTACTGTAACTAAGGGATTATCTGAATTATCTACTCCCCAGTTTTTCATGATTTCTTCTTCTGTTAGATTAAGCATATACTCACCTACTACAAAATTGTTTTAAGAATTTCTTTATAAGATACATCTGGATTTAAAATATTTCTGTCGTGACAGTGACCTCTTTCTTCTACTGGTGGAAAGTCCATATAATCACCAAATTCCGTTTTTAAAATTGAATCATAATTTTTTGGAATTGGCAGTTTAAATCCTTCAAAATCCCAGAGAATAAATTCCTGTAAATCAGAAGCCTTATAAGTTCTATTCTGCCATTTATCGATTGTACAGACATTACAAGAAAGATATTCCGTTTTTTGATTATTATATTTTGTTGCAAGACCTTCTAGTTCAGCCATATCTTTATCTGGATCTGAATTATAGCCTTTCATTCTTTCCATTTCTTGAGGAGTAGGATTTTTATTTGACTGACGCATGTAATTTGAATTATTAATATTTAACTGTCTTAATCTGGCATCGTAAGAGTCAATATTTTCGTCTATAAGCAAATTATCAATTGGGAAAATATCAATATCAATTCCAAAATTTACAGGCTGATATCTAAAAGGTTTATTTATACAAGTTGTATTAGAATTTCTAAGTTTAGTATGAGACCAATAATATCCTGTTTCGGTTTTTGGGCTAGCTAAAAAATATGGGGCATCAAATTCCTCTTTTAAAGAAAATAATTTTTCATAATCAGAACGGAGCATTCCAACATCAATATCATCATCCCAGGGAATAAAACCTTTGTGACGAATAGCACCTAACAAAGAGCCCCAGAGTAAAAAATACTTTAAGTTATGTTTTTTACAAACCTTATCAAGTTCAAAAAGGATATCTAAACCGACCATCCAGATTTTTTTTAAATCTTGAGTTACTTTATATTCACATCTAATTTCTTCTTTTAAAAAATCAGCAGGAAAGCATCCTTTTGACATAATTCTTTCTGTTTCTTTCATACATTAACCATCCTGGATAATTACTTAAAAACTACATTAGTGTAATGAGGTAGTCTGTCCTTTTCTGGTGGCAATTCCATATAACTGCCATATTCAACTTTTAAGACCGCATCATAATTATTTGGGCCATAGAATTCAGTATCTTCAAATTTATATTTTTTGAGAGGAAGAATATTATTAATTTCCTGATATCCAACATCACTGCTATATGCAAATAATTCTTTATTACCGGTAAGAGATTTTTCTTTTTCTAAACGAGACTTAAAAAAATCTTCTTTTTTTTGACATTCTTCTGGGCTAATAAAACCAAAAGACTTTCTTTTATTAATATATTCCATGCCTTTTTTAAAACGCCATTGTGCAAAATCTTTTTCTTGAATGCGCTTCATAATATATAAATCTATACTTATACCTTTATGAGTGTATAAAGAATCTTGAGGAAAATGAATGCAGTCGGCAGTAGAGTTAATATCTTTTACATGGGCCCAGTCATGAAAATATTTTTCTTCTGAATCTTTATATTCCAAAAACATATCTGAAGGCAAATTATTTTTTAAAAGTTCCATTGCTCTTGGATAATCATCTTCAAAGAGGAAAAAATCAAAATCATCATCCCAGGGAATAAAACCTTTGTGACGAACAGCTCCAAGTAAAGTTCCAAAAGCAATTTGATAAGGTAAATTATTATCTTCGAAAATTTTAGCAATAATTTTTGCCATTTCTAAAAGTCGCTTTTGAACTCTTTTTATATCAACAGCCATTTTAACAAACACTCCTTAGTTTTACCAATTCTTTACAAACACTCAACCATATCTATACTAAAGACATTTAATCCACAATGCTCTTTTATTGCCTTACGCTCGGCAAAACTATCATCAATAAAAATAGAATTTTTATTATCGATATATTTATATTTACAATCACCAGGATCTAAGTGAATGATTCTATCAAAAATCTGTTCAATTCTTAATTCTTTGAGTAAATCGTCAAGTTTTCCCAATTTTATATCATCATGTTTAGATAAAAGCGTAACTTTAATTCCATTATTCCGGCACCTAAAAAGGTAGGCCAAAAGCTGGTCATTTACATATTTTTTTTCCAGATAAATACAATCATCAAAATCTACAAAAACTTCGTTGTAAGTAAGATTGATTTTATATTTATTATCCAAGGCCCTGTCCATCTCTACATCGTAGTTATTTTCCAAAATGGAAAGTGGAATGTCAAAAGCATTAAAAAGACTCATAAGAGCAAAATTAACACCCTTGGCACGGAATAAAGATGAAGAACCTCCAAAACGACTTGCAACTTCAAGTAAAGCTAATTGGCCACTAGAAGTTCTTTTTACCTGGAAAAACCAGGCCCCGGAAAATTCAATATTTTGATTAATTTTATTTGCAAAGTCAAAAAATTCACCATTATCTAAAACAGGCTTAGTATTTACACTAATACCGTTCATAATTCTTGCACGAATTCTAGGATAAGAACATAAAAGCTGTCCATTTGAATCTGTAAAACAATCAACTGTGTATTCTTCACCTGGAAGATATTCGCAAATTATAGAAGTTGGAAACAGTTCCAGCTGATTTTTTAAATCTTCACAGTTAAGGCATTTTTTTGCGCCACGACTACCATAACCAACATCAGGTTTTGTAAAAACAGGATAAGATTCTACTTCTTGGACAGATTTATAAGTTTTTGGAATTCTAACTTTACCCTGCAAAGCCTTGTAAGTTGCACTTTTAGAAAGACATATTTTTGTTGTCTGGGCTTTTGGAGCAATAACTTTACAGCCAATTTCTTCTTCATTGGATTTTAAAATTTCAATAACAGCATCCATAGCAGGATAAAGAGCATCAATATTATTTTCTTTTACAATCTTTTTAATCTGAGGAATAAAATCTTTATCTGTAATAAAGGGAAGACCACCAATATAATTTTCAAAAATAAATTTTCCGTGGTCATCGCAACTGGAAGCACCAATTAAATTAAAGTGAGTTGATTTATTTACAGAACGATAAACTTCCAGAGCAATTTCTGAGCCACATGGAAATACGAGTATATTCTTCTTCAATAGAGTAATCCTTATTTCTTGAAATATTTTTTTATGATACTAAGTATATAATCAAAACTTTTTATTTTAAATAATTTAGACCCCAAAACATATATAAGAATACCCAGTGGAATCTGAATCAAAAGTATGAGCCAGCTAGATAAAGGTAAAAAAGAAACAGCATAAACAATTGCGCCCATCAATAATGAAAGCCCAATCTGAGGCAGCATATCTTTAACCTGCTCTAAATAACTGTAATTTAACAGCTTTTTATTAGGCCATGAATTAATAATCTGACTTGTAATACTTGTAACTAAAAGACTATAAGCCATTGGCATAACACCAAACCACATAGTAGATAAAAGAGCTGCCATACCTATAATTTTTTTTGCAATTTCGAGTTTTAAAAATAAATCGCTGCGGCCCAAGGCCTTTATGGCATTAAGATTTGAAGTATGAATTGGAAGAAATGCACAGGTAAAACAGAAAATACGAAGAAAAGGAACACAAGGAAGCCATTTTTCTGTAAGAATTAGTCTGACAATAGGTTCAGCACAAACAGCAAGGCCCATCATCATTGGCATCATAACGTAAGTAGAAACAGTAATAGACTTACGAGTCATTTCTTTAACTCTGGGAATGTTATCCTGTTCTTCGCTCATTGCAGGAAGCAGAACACTATTAATGGAAGATGCAATATTGGTTACAATTAAATTTGGAAACTGTTCTCCTTTATTATAAAAAGCCAAATCTTCGCTAGTGTACATTTTACCAATTACTAACTGGCACAATTTAGTATAAACTGTATCGATTAAAGCACTAACCAAAAGTTTCCAGCCATAAGCAAAAAGACTTCCAAGCCTTTTAAAACTAAAACATAACTTAGGCCGCCATTTTACTGTAATCCATAAAATGATAGTATCTACAAGGTTATTAAAAAGCATTTGAGCAACTAAAGCCCATACGCCAAAACCATTTAAGGCCATCACAATACCAAGTACAGTGGCCCCTAAAGTTCCTCCCAAAGTTGCAAAAAAGAACCTTTTAAACATAAGGTTTCTGGAAACATAAGCCTGCTGAACATTTTTAACTCCAGAAATTATAAGCATAAAACTTAAACCCCTTATAACCGCAGTTAATTCAGAAATCTTATAAAAGCGGGCAATAAAAGGAGCTGCAAAAAACATAAGTAAGTACAAAAGAATACAAATAAAAAGATTAAAATAAAAAACACTAGAAAAATCTAAATCATCAGCTGTTTTTTTTTGAATAAGAGCAGTGCCTAAACCACTATCAACAAAAACCTGAAGAATAGAAATAAAAACTGTTACAAGAGCAATTGTTCCATAAACAGCCGGATCAAGGATTCTGGCAAGAATAATAGAAACAACAAAGGTAACCAGCTGGGCCCCAATTCTTTCCATAAAGCGCCAGAGCAAATTAGAAGTGATTTCTCTAGAATCTGCCATTTACAGTTACCCCTTTACAACATTAATAATTCTTTCTATGTCGTAATCTTTTAAGCCAACATAAATTGGAAGACAAAGAACAGAATCTGCAAGATTTTTAGCAACAGGAAGATTATTAGAAGAAGCACTAGGATAATCTTTGTAAGGAGTAAATTCACTGATTAAAGGATAAAAATAACGGCGGCCCAGAATATTATGAGTATTTAATTCTTCAAACAAAGCGTCGCGACTACATCTAAATTCAGGGGAAATAAAAATTGGAAAATAGGCATAATTATGTCTTACACCATCAATATCAGATAGAAAGCGGATACCTTTTACATCTTTAAAAGCCGCACGGTATTTATTTACAATACGTTTACGGTCTTCTATAGCGCTATCAACATTTTTAAGATTAATTAAACCATAGGCACTGCGGATTTCGTCCATTTTGCTATTTATACCAGCAGCTTCCACAGTAATTTCGCTAGAAAGACCAAAGTTTTTAAGATTATCTACTTTCTTTTTCATTTGGGCACTGTGACAAATTAAAGCACCACCTTCTACAGTATTATAAACTTTAGTAGCGTGGAAACTTAAAGTAGAAATATCACCTGCTTCTAAAATAGATTTACCATTTACCTGAACCCCAAAAGCATGAGCTGCATCGTAAATTACTTTTAAATTGTGTTTTTCGGCAATCTTCTGAATTTTAGCAGTATCGCAAGGAGTACCGTAAACATGAACAGGCATAATGGCAACAGTTTTATCGGTTATGGCAGCTTCTATTTTATCTGGATTAATATTACCAGTTACAGGGTCAACATCTACAAAAACAGGAGTTAAACGATTCCACCAGATAGAATGAGTAGTTGCAACAAAACTATATGGAGTAGTAATAACTTCTCCACAATCTAAACCTAAAACCTGAAAAGCAGCAATTAAAGGCAAAGTACCATTTGTAAAAAGACTGATATAAGGAGTTCCCAAATAATCTGCAAGAGCTTTTTCCAATTCCTGATGATAATAACCATTGTTAGTAAGCCATTTGCGATTCCAAATATCCTCTAAGCATTTTTCAAACTCTTTTAAATCTGGTAAAAGAGGAGATGTTACAGTAATTTTTGATTCTTCGCTCATTCAATTTACTTCCTGTAAATAATAGATATAAAGTCATTGTAGCGAATAATTAAAAAAGTATAAACAATTAAGCTATTAATCACAAAGCTTTAATAAAAAGTAAGGAGTTTCCCCTCTACTTCCTATACTTTCTAAATCCGTTCCAAGCCCAGGATAAAAGGTAAATACATGAAACAAAAAAGTTCAAGTGATAGATTTTGCGGTAGACGTTCCATTGTGGGACAATCATCTTTTTTTTGGAAGCGGTGATTGAATCGGATCTCATTCGGTAATCTACCAGGATATCGTCGTAACCAAGAGCAACAAAGCCCTGTTTTAGGATATCAAGAACGTAAACGTAATCGTCGCGCAGGCTGTGAAGTTCTTCGCGGAAAAAAACTTTTTCTTTTAGACAGGCTGTATCAAAAATGGAAATTGAAGGAAAAATTGGACAGTGAAAAAATAAACTTCTTGCAGTTTTTACTCCAGGCTCCTTGTAATCTGAAAGAATTGACTTTTTGCAGTCATCATCCATGCGGCGATAACCACAATAAAAAATAGCAGCGTTTGGAACAGTATTTTTTTGAATGTGATCATACATAGTAGAAAGATAATCGGGATGCCAGATATCATCACTATCAAGAAAAGCAAGATAGCGGCCCTGAATAATTTTTAAACCTTCGTTACGAGCCCCGCTAGACCCCTTATTGTGCGTAAGACACAAGAGCTTTATTCGAGAATCTTTTTCGACGTATTTTTCCACTATTTTTACAGATTTACCACCATCAGTAGAAGCATCATCAACAACAATCAATTCCCAGTTAGTAAAAGACTGTGCCATTACAGAATCTACAGTCTGGGCAATATACTTTGATGCATTCCTCATGGGGATAATAATACTAAACTCAAACACAAACTTAAGTATATCCTAATTGGATAGTTTATACAATTTATAGAGAAGAAAATTCCAAGGCTTCCGCATTATAAACAAAAATCCGATTTTTTTTTGGCTCCCAGTCACGGTTGCGTGATTCAAAACCGCGCAATAATGCGCTACACGCTTTTTGTGGTATAGAAACTATTGAACTGCCGCTTCGCAGCAGCCACAAAAAGAGTGTTTTTGAACCACGCACCGCTCCTTCGCGCCAACATTACGGAAAAGCGTTTATAATGCGGAAGCCCTGAAGAAAATACTCTTACAAAATTTTGTTACAAAGCTCAAATGCTGCAGCAATGGTATCATCCATATCAAAATATCTGTACATACCAAGCCGTCCCCCAAAAATTACTTTATTTTGAGAGTCGGCAAGAGCCTTGTACTTTTGATAAAGAGCAGAGTTTTTTTCGTCATTAACAGCGTAATAAGGTTCATCACCAAGTTTCCAGCTTGCAGGATATTCTTTAGTGATTACAGTTTTTGGCTGAGTTCCAAATTCAAAGTGCTTGTGTTCAATAATTCTGGTGTAGGGAGTTTGAGAATCGGTATAGTTGATAACAGCATTACCCTGGAAATTATCGCAATCAAGAGTTTGAGTTTCAAAACGGAGGGAGCGATATTCAAGCTGGCCCTGGGAATAATCAAAAAAGCGGTCGATAGTACCAGTGTAGATAACCTTATCTGCCTTAGAAAGCCACTTTTCCTTATCATCAAAAAAATCGGTATTAAGAAGAATATCGCAAGAAGCAAACATTTTTTCGATTATTTGAGTATAGCCGCCAATAGGAATACCCTGGTAGCGGTCATTAAAATAGTTGTTATCAAAAACAAGACGAACAGGGAGTCTTTTAATAATGGAAGGAGGAAGCTCAGTACATTCACGCCCCCACTGTTTTTGAGTGTAGCCTTTTATAAGACGTTCATAAATATCCTGACCAACCAGACTGATCGCCTGCTCTTCCAGATTTTTTGGAGTTTTACCCGCCATAACAGAAGCCTGCTGAGCAATTCTTTCTTTAGCCTGAGAAGGAGTAACAACATCCGGCCAGATTTTATTAAAAGTATTCATGTTAAAGGGAAGATTGTACAAAGCACCCTTGTAATTAGCTATCGGAGAATTAGTATAACGGTTGAACTGAGCAAAAGAATTAACATAATCCCAAATATCTTTGTTATCAGTATGAAAAATATGAGCCCCGTACAGGTGGACATTTATATCTTCAATGTTCTGGGTATAAATATTACCAGCGACATGAGGTCTTTTTTCGATTACAAGACATTTTTTTCCAGCCTTAGTAGCCTGATGTGCAAAAGTAGCATTAAAAAGTCCTGCGCCAACAAGTAAATAATCGTATTGCATGATAGTATACTCTCCTTTTTATGGAATTTTGAATAGTTTAACATAATGTGGGGGGAAGAAAAAGGCTATGACGTAAGAGAAAATGCCCATTATATTAAATAATCAGATAATCTTCATTCTGTTATAATAAGATATGCATAAAAAGGACTCATCAGAAAATGGCTTTCTCAACAATTACAATCTGCTGATTTTTGCTTCGCGGTTTTTCAGGAATTGTATATTTCAGTTTACCTTCTTCGATAAGCGGAATTATGTAATTCTTCACAAAATATGCAGGATGCTTTTCGTCAAAACCAAACTGTTTAGCAATCACTTCTTTTGATCTTGGTTTCCGGCAAAAATCTATTATCTCTTCTGTTA
>CAMGTC010000010.1 GCA_946061765.1 uncultured Treponema sp. | reverse complement strand
GTAAGTTTTCAAACTGTTATGTTGTTTGATTTAAACCTTCTTTAATTTTCAGGGCAAACGCATTATAAACGCTTTTCCGTAATGTTGGTGCGAAGGAGCGGGGCGTGATTCAAAAAGGCTCTTTTTGTGGCTGCTGCGAAGCGGCAGTTCTATAGTTTCTATACCACAAAAAGCGTGTAGCGCATTATTGCGCGGTTTTGAATCACGCAACCGTGACTGGGAGCCAAAAAATCGGATATTTGTTTATAATGCGTTTACCCTGAAGAAAGAGGCTGGCAAAAACATGCGCAAGTCGGAAACGGTAGTTTCCTTGCCGACTTGCGCATGTAGCAACGTCCTGACTGCCGTCAGGCAGGCGGTAGCGGTTTTGACAGTCTCTTTCTGACTGGTAGTTTTTTCATAATGCAAATGCGATTATAAAAATCAATTTTATGCATTTCCAATTAAAATTCGAAATTCGAACTAAATACCATTTTTCAATTAATCTGCTGTTATTTTCATCATAGAAGGCTTGTTCATCTTGATCTGTATTAAAATGGCCAATACTTAAACCAACTCCAATAGCCATTTGGATGTTTATATCTGAATCATTATTTTCCAACTTCAAAAGCGTTAAAGAACTGTTTCCACTGATTGTACTAATTATTTGACAGTGGATTATACTTTAATTATAATAAAGTTATTAAATATATTTTAAGAGGTTTTTATAATGGGTAAAACTATAGCGCAAAAAATTTTTGAACAACATTTAATCGACTCACCTTTTCCAGGTACTTATGTTCTTAAACTAGATAGAGTATTTTGTCATGAGATTACCACACCTCTAGCAATTAATGACTTAGTAGATCGCAATAAAGATAAGGTTTTTGATACAAGTAAAATTAAAGCTGTAATCGATCATGTTTCTCCTGCAAAAGATTCAAAAACTGCTGAACAGGAAAAAGTTTTAAGAGATTGGGCTCATCGTCAGGGAATTAAAGACTTTTTCGATGTTGGATGTAATGGTGTTTGTCATGCAATTTTTCCAGAAAAGGGATATGTAAGACCTGGTTATACAATCATTATGGGAGACAGTCATACTTGTACTCATGGTGCTTTTGGTGCATTTGCAGCTGGAGTTGGAACTACAGATCTTGAAGTTGGAATTTTAAAAGGTGTATGTGCATTTAAAGAACCTAAATCAATAAGAATTAATTTGACTGGTAAATTACAGGAAGGTGTTTATGCAAAGGATGTAATTCTTTTTGTTATCAGTCAGATTGGTGTAAATGGCGCAACTAACTGTGTAATTGAATTTACAGGTCCTATTGTAGATAATTTTACAATGGAAGAAAGAATGACAATCTGTAATATGGCTGTAGAAGCTGGTGCAACTAGTGGTATCTGTTATCCAGATATGACAACTGTTGAATATTTATGGCCTTTTATTAAAGATGAATTTGCTACAAAAGAAGATGCGTTAAAAGAATATTCAAAATACAAGGCAGATCCAGACGCAGTTTATGAAAAAGATTTGTCTTATGATTTATCGAATCTTGAAGCCCTCTGTACAGTTGAATATAAACCAGATCAGGTAAAAACAATTAAAGAAATGACAGGAACTAAAATTAATCAGGTTTATATTGGTTCTTGTACAAATGGTCGCATCTCTGATTTACGAGTAGCAGCAGAAATATTAAAGGGACATCATCTTGCAGAAGGTGTAAGAGGAATTGTATCCCCTGCTACAACTGATATTTTTAAACAAGCATTAAAAGAAGGCCTTATTGAAATTTTTATGGATGCAGGTTTTTGTGTAACTAATCCAACTTGTGGAGCTTGTCTTGGAATGAGTAACGGTGTTCTTGCAAAAGGTGAAGTTTGTATTTCCTCTACAAACCGTAATTTTAACGGCCGAATGGGAAAAGGTGGTATGATACATCTTGCAAGTCCTGCATCTTGTGCAAAAGCCGCAATTTATGGAGAAATCCACTTTTAATTATTACACTTTTATAACAAATAATGTTATATTTAAATTATTAAAATAATTTGGAGTTGAAAAATGAAACAATTCGGTGGTCAAGTTCTTTTTTTGGACAGATCAGATATCAACACTGATGAAATTATTCCAGCAAAGTATTTGACAGAACTAAGCAAACAAGCTCTTCAACCTTATTTGCTTGAAGATTTAAAGCTTGATGGATTTAATCCTAAAAGTGATATTGCAGGTAAAAAAGTAATTATCACCCGTGAAAATTTTGGTTGCGGTTCAAGTCGTGAACATGCACCATGGGCGCTTGAAGTAAATGGTATTTATACTGTTGTTGCTCCAAACTTTGCGCGTATTTTCCGCCAGAACATGTTTAATAATGGTTTAATGGCAATTGAAATTGATAAAAAATCAATTGCAGATATGTTCCGTACTTTTGCTGATAAAGATACAGAATGTAAAATTGTTATTAATGATGATGGAAGTGCTAAAGTCAAACTCATTGCAGGTTCACTTTCTAAAAGCTACCCTTTCCACCTAGATGATTTCGAAAAATCTTTAGTAGAAAATGAAGGCTGGGTTGGTCTTGCAGAAAAAAAATATTAATCTTTTACAATAAAAAATAAAAGGCTTTCGATTATATTGAAATGAACTTCATTAAAAATCGAAAGCCTTTTTTTATTCAGGGGTTAATATCACCCCTGAAAACGAGCGAGTCAAGGCCTTGAGCGAAGTGTGCCTTGACCGGTCGTATTACAATAGTTTAAAAATATTGTTATTATAAAAAAACTTTTAGATTATCATAAAATAAGGTCAAAATTTAATAACGGAGTTGTAAAATGGCGGTTTTATATGCAATGGAAGGTGCAATTTCCCAGGGTATTCTTTGGGGGCTAATGACTTTAGGAGTGTATCTTACTTTTAGAATCCTAAATGTTGCAGATATGACTGTTGATGGAAGTTTTGCCGCAGGTGGAGCTATTTCGGCAGTTTTAATAACAAAAGGAATGAATCCTTTATTTACCTTGCTCTTTGTATTTTTTATGGGAATGGCTTGTGGTTATGTTACAGGTTTTATGAATACTAAACTTAAGATTAATATTCTTTTAGCAAGTATTTTGACTCAGATAGCATTGTATTCAATTAATATTAGAATTATGGGCAGAGCTAATACTCCTCTTTTAGGTAATCCAACTATGATGTCAAAATTGAGAGGATTTTTTGGGGGTAAAATTACAACAACAACAAGTTCTTTATTTATAGGTCTGATTGTTATAGCTTTGGTTATAGGAATTATGTATTGGTTCTTTGGAACTGAATATGGTAGTGCAATACGTGCAACTGGTAGTAATGAACACATGGTTCGTGCTCTTGGAGTAAATACTGATACAACAAAAATTGTAGGTCTTATGATTTCTAATGGTATGGTTGCAATTTCTGGAGCTTTAGTTGCACAAAGTCAGGGTTATGCTGATGTTGGAATGGGAACTGGTACAATCGTTGTTGGACTTGCTTCTATTATTATTGGAGAAGTAATTTTTGGTTCACACTTTGGTTTCTGGTATACACTTATATCTGTTGTTTTAGGTTCAATCATATATAGAATTGTAATTGCTGTAGTTTTACAGATGGGATTAAAATCTACAGACTTAAAACTTCTTACAGCATTGATTGTTGCAATTTCACTTTCTGTACCGGTAATTAAACAGAAAATTGATCATAGAAGAAAGGCTTATAAAGGCCCAGCAAATGAAACTGATACTCGTCATGCAGATGATGTATTCAAACACGATAAACAGGACTAAAGGGAGAAGAAGATTATGTTAAAACTTACAAATGTTACAAAGACTTTTAATCCTGGAACTATTACAGAAAAAAAAGCAATTCGCGGTATTGATTTAGTTTTACAAGATGGCGATTTTGTTACTGTAATTGGTGGAAATGGTGCTGGAAAATCAACACTGTTAAATCTTATTGCAGGAGTTCATTATACAGATACAGGTTCCATTGAATTGGATGATATGAATCTTACAGGAAAACCTGAATATGTACGAGCAAAGTATTTAGGAAGAGTATTCCAGGATCCTATGATGGGAACTGCTGCAAATATGGAAATTGAAGAGAACCTTGCTATGGCTATGAGACGTGGTAAAAAAAGAGGTTTATCTTGGCATATTAAAAATTCAGAAAAAGAACTTTATAAAGAAAAACTTTCTTTACTTGATTTGGGGCTTGAAAATCGTATGACAGCAAAAGTTGGACTTCTTTCTGGAGGACAACGTCAGGCACTTACACTTTTAATGGCAACATTACAAAAACCAAAACTTTTACTTCTTGATGAACATACAGCTGCTTTGGACCCTAAAACAGCAAAAAAAGTTCTTGAACTTACAGAACACTTTGTAAATAAAGATCATCTTACAACTTTTATGGTAACTCATAATATGAAAGACGCTCTTCGCTATGGAAATCGTTTGATTATGATGATGGAAGGTAAAGTTGTATTTGATGTAAGTGGAGAAGAAAAGAAAAAACTTACAGTTGAAGACTTGCTTGAAAAGTTTAATGCAAATGGAGAAGTAAGCGATAAACTTGTATTTTAATTGGCTATGTCCGAAAAATGTTTTTTTTGCTGACGTTTTGTAAATTCGCACTATGTTATAAGACGTATGACATTAAGCGAATTATTCCAGACATAAAAAGCAATTTCTAAGACCGACTTGCAACTGGAACTTATCAAGTTAAAAACTGGCAAAAGGAGTTCGGTATGAAATTTTATAATACAATTAAGGAACTTTTTAAAGCTGCTAAAAAAACAAATAAATTGTTGTCGGTTGAAGAACTGGATAAAAAGTATGTAGTAATTACAAACACCCTTTCATACCCCCAACTTGTCTTAAAACAAAGTTATCTAGTGAATGATGTTGAATCATCTGCGTTTTATAATTTTGATAAAAGTGCTCCTGAGGGAAAAGGAAAAATCTATAAATTTTCGGAAGGTCTTGAAAAATGGGGCAGGATGAAGGGAATCCATTCAGTTTGTCCTTTTGCAGTTAGTGATAAAGAAAAGAATGAACTAAAAAAAGATAAAGAAAGCATTTTAGCCTATGCAAGAAAATGTAACTTCTGTGATTGTGTTTTGGATAATCTATCTATGGGGTGTGATAGTTGGGAAGGACCAGTCACAGAAATACATTATGATGAAGATGGAAACAGAATTAATTAATGTTGAGTCTTATAGGCTTCATTGAATTTTGCTTCTTGATAAATATCATCAAATTAAATAAAAAAGAGTAAAAGATAAAATCTTTGAGGTTTACACTAAAAGGAAACTTCAAAGATTTTTTTTTATTTTTCCCAATAAGTTGGCATAAAGAATATCATCATTGTGTAGAGTTCAAGACGACCTGCAAGCATTGCAAAACTATACCAATATTTAACAAAAGCTGGTAAAAATCCATAATTGCATGAAGGACCAAGAGAACCAAAACCTGGTCCAATGTTTCCTACCATCGAAAGAGCTCCTGTAAAGGCGGAAAATAAATCAAGTTTACCAAGACAGCCTACAAAAGTTGTAATTGCTACTAGAATAAGATAAAGAGTTAAGAAGGATGCAACACTAAAAACAATATCTTTTCGGCCAACTTTATTATTTAAACGAACGGTAAATATTCCGTGTGGATGAAGCATTCGTCTTGTTTCATTATTAACCTGTTTGTATAAAATTACCCAGCGAATAATTTTTAAACCGCCCGATGTTGAACCTGAACAACCTCCAAAGAAAAATAAAAGGAAAATAAAGAATTGTGCGGTGGAAGGCCAATTTAAAAAATCACAAGTGGCAAAACCAGTAGTAGACATTATTGAAACAACTTGAAATGAAGAATATCTGAGGGACTTTCCAAATGTACCGTAGATTGGTTTAATACAAAAAGTAACAACTAAAATTGCTAAGAGTACAATTCCAAGATAGGCTTTGAATTCTGTATTATCTTTTATGTCTTTAAATTTTCCTGCAAGTAGATAAAAGTAAAGGCTAAAGTTGATTCCGGCTAAAAACATAAAAACAGTAACAATTATATCAATTGCAAGGGAATCATAAGAACCTAGAGATGCATTTCTTGTAGAAAAGCCTCCTGTTCCCAGAGTTGCAAAAGCATGGGAAAGGGCATCTATAAAATCCATTCCAGCTATTTTTAATGCGATTGTTTCAAGTGCGGTTAGTGCAAAATAAATTATCCAAAGAAGTTTTGCTGTGGTTGTAATTCTTGCAGTTACCTTTCCCTTTTCTGGACCTGTTGTTTCTGCTTTTATTAATTGAAATCCACCAACTCCTAAAAGAGGCATGAGGGCAACTGTTAATGTTACAATTCCCATACCACCCAGCCAGTGAGTTAAACAACGCCAAAGATTTATTGAACGTGGGAGGATTTCAATTTCGGAAAGTATGGTAGAACCTGTAGTTGTAATTCCACTTACACTTTCAAAAAATGCATCGGCAAAAGAATTAAAATATCCGCTGTAATAAAAAGGAAGAGCACCAAATAAACTTGCAAAAAGCCAGGATAAAGCAACAGTTATGAAAGTTTTTTTTGTAGAAAGATTGAATTTTATTTTTCGAGTTGGAATGTTTATTACAAGCATTGCAATAATACTAACTACCATTGGGATTATAAAAGGCATTAGCATTGCAGTTTCGTCACAATAAATTGCTACTACAATTGGAATTAAAAATGTAATTCCAACAATTGAAAGAAGAATTGAAATTATTCTTAATAATGTAAGTATAAACATATAAAATCTCTATTAATTTTTACCTGTAAAGTAAGATAAAATTTTCTTACTGTTATCAACTTCGGTGATTAAAACAACGTGGTCACCAGTGTAGATTGTTGTATTTCCATCAGCTATTTTAAATTCATCCATACCAGATTTACGACTCATTAATAATAAATAAGTTCCAGGATCGGCAATTTCTTTTAGAGTTTTTCCGGTAACTTTTGATTCGCTTGTAACTTCGCATTCAACGATTTCAAGACCACCGTTTGTAACAGTGTGAATTCCTTTTACAGATTTACCTCGTAGATGGCTCATTATTGAATCTACAATTACATCTCTAAATGGAACAGGTACATCTACACCTAATTTATCTGCGATAGTAGCGAATTGTGTACTTGTTACAAGTGCAATTGATTGTTTTACCCCAAGAGATTCCAGATAGGCTGCTAAAACCATATTTAATTCATGATTATGTGTAGTACAAATTGCCAAATCAAAATTATTAAGACCTTCGTCATGGAGGAATGCATCGTCGGAAGCATCGGCGCACATTACTCTGGCATCTGCAAATCTGTCGGCAGCGGCTTTTGCTAAAAGTTCATCTTTATCGACAATTACAAAGTCTCTGGAATGTTTTGTTGCAATTGTAGAGAAGATTTTTGGAAGATTTCTTTTAGGCATAAGTTTTTCTGCGATGATAGTTCCAATTCTTCCTGCACCAATGAGTACAATTTTTCTTAAATCATTTCTTTCGGAACCAGTGAGGCTTATTACATCTACAATATCTTTTTTATTAATAAGAATTCCAATGGTATCTCCAGCGTTTATAACAGTATCACCAGATGGAAGTGAAGTTTCACCGTCTTTTTCAACATAGGCAACGAGGAATTTTACATCAGTTTTACTTCTAATTTCTTTTAGGGAAATACCATCCAAATCTGACCCCTGAGAAACCATGAGTCTGGCAATTTCCAAATTTGAATTTTCGAAAGTAGTTACGTTGCCAACAGCTCCGTTTGAAACAGCTTCTACAATTGCATTTGCTGCTTCTACGTCAGGATGAATCATATAATTGATTCCGTAAAGTGGACGTCGCTTTCCGCTAAAATCATTTGCGTGTTTTTTCTGTGCTTTGGTTGTGTTTATGTAGTAAGAATAGTTTCTAACTCTTGCTATTTTTAGAATATCTGGATAAACAGCATCTACAAGGGAACAGGTTATCATGTTAACTTCATCAGAAGAAGTAACACAAACTAGGGCGTCGGCTTTTGCTATGCCAACCGATTCCAAAATTTCAAGATTGTTTCCTTCTGAACAGAGAGTTTCGCAATCTACTTGATTTGATGCATGACGAATAATATCTTCGTCGTTATCGATGAGGGCAACTTGATTGTTTTCTTTTACTAAAAGTTTTGCTAATTGTGTACCGGTAAATCCAGCTCCTACTATAACAATTTTCATAATATAAATTATAGATTGAATCAGCCAAAGTTGAAAGATGATAAAATATGAATTTAAATAGTTAGGGTTTCGAATTTTAATTCAGGGGTTAATATAACCCCCGAAAACGACCGAGTCCAGAAAATTCAAATTAAAAAAACAAAAGATATCCTTGTCATACTCCCATTTTTTCTTCAGGAAGGTCATCAAAAGTCCAGCCATAGTTCAACCAGCAGTGAGAACTGTCGTGTAGTTCAGCATATAGCATTACGAACATTTCAGAAAGACTGTCATCGAACAGTTCCAGAAGTGCAAACTTTTTTTGAAGATGAAAAAGTGCGCTTTCAAGTGTGAAATTATTTTTCACATAGAACATAATGCGGTATAAAACTTTTGACCAGTCCTGATTATCAATTCCTAACAGATTTTGAAGGAAGTTTTTCATCTGTATATATGACGGATTTTTGTACTCAGCTTCATAGTCGTCCCAGTAATCAAGTTGATTATCGTCTGTTGTACAAAAATCGTTCCACCATTCATTCAGTAGTTCTTTTGATGGTACATAAAGTTCAAAGTTCTTTCTTTTTTCAAGAATATCGGCTGCCTGTGGCTTTGGAAGGAAATTTTTTGCCACAATTTTTAAATCTTCAAACCAGACAAAAGATTTTTTAGCTTCTGCACATTTTTTCAAGTGATTTTCTGCCTGAAATTCTGTAAGTGGATTTTCTGGGAACTGAATATTCCAAAGTGTTGTGCAATCCTTTGCAGAAAGAATACCATAAAATGATATAATCCTAGAAAAAAAAATGTTGATATTCTCCCACTTTCCAAAATCATCCATATCATGAACATCAGCATATTCTATAATTGTTTTGCAAATTTCTTCCGGTATTACAAAAATATCCCCTTTTCTTTTATTGAAAAAATGAAAAATAAAGCCTTTTCTCAAAAGAACT
This sequence comes from uncultured Treponema sp., assembly GCA_946061765.1. Taxonomy (GTDB): domain Bacteria; phylum Spirochaetota; class Spirochaetia; order Treponematales; family Treponemataceae; genus Treponema_D. The sequence goes on along the minus strand of CAMGTC010000010.1, from coordinate 16,706 downwards.
TCCATTAAATCAAAATAAAAATTGTATTCATTTACTTCTTGTTCGTTTTCATCTGTCATAGGAATGAACTGTGAAATGCCTGAAATACCTGTTTTTGGATTTCTTTCAGACAAAATATATTTGAAAACATTAAATAAAGACTGACTGTCATAAACAAAATAATTCAAAACGCATGAAAGAATCTGCGTGTAAAGAAAACAGATTTTTTCTTTTTTGGAGTTGAAAGATAAACTTCCAGTGTTGTCATAAGAGTATATGATTTTGTTAAGTTGAGACTCATTTAAGGAATTGAGACATTTTAATAGTGATTTTTTTGGCCTCTTTTTGATTGAAAATTCATTTTCGTAAATATAGGGAAGTCTTGTAATCTCATTCATTGTTAGTTCTCCCAGTTTTTGTTAATGGTATACAATAATATCAATCAAAAAATTCGGTAAGTTATAAGATTAAGCAAACCTTATAGTTTTATTTTACAAGAATAATTAATTAGTCTATATTTAAATTAGCATCCTTAATTAATTTTGTATATACTATTTAGGTTCAATTTCGAGTATTTGATTTACAAATCGTGGCAAGGATTGTAAGGGCTGGCGAAGCCAGTTCCGAAGCGGAGCGAAGGAATGAAGGTAGCACGAAGTGCGTACATACCCCTGAAAACGGCCGAGTCAAGGCTTTAATCGTTAGCGTGCCTTGTCTCGACGGATTGATTTATACTTGAAATTAAAAGAATGCACTAGTCGTCGGACATTGAGGAAAGTTTAGATTTTCTTTTTCCTGCAATAAAGAGTCCAGCATAAACTAAAATGCAGACTAAAGTACTTGCTACAGCTTCGAGAACTTCTCCTACAATACCAAGCATGATTACACCAATATAACTTACTGTTAATCCATTCTGGATAAGAAGTTCTTTCATATCGGATCCTTCGAAAATGAAGATACATGCATAAACCATAAAGGTATGTGCGATAGTTGCAAGGAAACCAGTAATACCTGCACTAATTGTTTTTGGCATTTTAGGAATAAAATTTAAAAGCCTCCAGATAGCCCATGCTACAACGCCTAAAAGAATTCTTGGAAGAACAGAACATAAAGGATTCTGGAACATAGGATCGAGAATTCCACTAGGTGAAATATAAGCCATAGTCATAGACATAAGACCAAAAACAGTTCCAACAAAAGCGCCTTCTGGAAGACCTGATAAAAGAGCAATTAAAATAACAGGAATCTGTAAGATAGTGATAGAAGCAACACTTCCAATTGAAATTAAACCTAGATGTGTGATTGTAAGAACAATTACTAGAGCTGAAAATGCACCTGTAAGTGCAAGCTTTTTGTTTAATGTTAATGTTTTATTCATATACAAATCCTAAAAAATTTATTTTGGCTGATAAGCTCAACCATTTAGTTCTATGATTTATAACAAACATTCAGATTTTGTACAACGATTTTACAAAATTTGTCGGAATGAAATTAAGATTTATCGACTCCGTAACCAAAGAGTGCGTAGTCGCCACGGCATGGATCTCCAGGGAAAATTTCGGAAAGTTGATTTGTTAATTCCAAAGCAGTTTTATAGCTGGCTTTTGATTTTTCTGGCAAAAGACCAAGTTTTATTGATTCTTGCATTACGTGAACGTCCAGTGGAATTATAAGTTGGGATTGTGGATACCATGACCAGATTCCTAAATCTACAGGGGAATTTTGGCGAACCATCCAGCGCAAAAACATGTGTATTCTTTTATTTGCGGAATTTTTTCCTTTTGGTACAATTGTTGATTTTGGAAAAGTTTGTGAGATTATTTTATCTAAGTGGAGGGGACAGACCTCTGTTGAATTTTTTGAAGAATGAGGGGGACAGACCTCTAATGATTCTGAAAGGACAGTGTCGGGGCGTTGCGGGGTGTCCCCGCTTGAAGGGGTAGCGGAAAAGTCCTTAGGACTTTGGAGCGAGGGGAAGTCTTTCCCCTCATAAATAGATTTGAAATAATCCCCCAAAGAATTATGGTTGTAAAGAATTGTGGAAATTTCATTAAAGAAAATGCGAAGGTCGTCGAAGGAATAAAAACGGTAGAATTTTTGAGGGCCTCGGGGAAAATTTGGGGTGCCAGCAAGAAGCCATGTTGAAAGAGGAGTTTGAGAAGATGGAGAAAAATCGGCGGCGTACTGGAGGATTTTCTGGATTTTGGGAATAAACTGATTGCGATTACCAAATGAAAGCATTGAAGCTATAAAAGCGGCACATTCGACTTCGGTTTTTTGAGAAAGGGGGTAAAAACGCAAAAATTGTGAGGGGTCGGATAGGGTGAAGTCTGGGGTTTCATATTTAAGGGCGAGTTTTTGTAATTTTTCTTTTAATTCTTTTTGAACGGGCATTTTAGGTTCCTTTTTGATGAAGTGGGGACAGACCCCTGATATGATGGGGACAGACCCCTGATATGATGGGGACAGACCCCCTGATATGTTGGGGACAGACCTCTCGGTTTTCAGAGGATGATGTCGGTGGGGACAGACCTCTATAATTTACTCCTTTATTTTACTCCATTCATTGCCATTGTATTCAAAAATTGTTGCCTGGCAGTTTTCTTGTAAACCGTCTTTCCAAAAGTCTTTTAAGCCGTGATTTTCTAAATAACACATTATTGCCTTGTTTAAAGCTCCATGGGCTACTATCATAATTTTTGCCTGGGGATTGATTTTATAGATTGGTTCTAACTTTTTTTGTATAAACTCTTTTGTTCTTTGGCACATATGTTCAAGGCTTTCGCCACCTTCTGCTGGCTGAAATTTCTCTGGGGCAGTAAAAAAATAACGGAAATTGCTTGTGCTTTTTTCCATATCTTCATAGGTCTGTCCCTCCATAGCACCAAAATTGATTTCGGTAAGAGCCTTATCTTTTATAATTTTATACCGATTTTGTGTTGCTAATTGTGCTGTTTGATAGGCTCTTTTTAAGGGTGAAGAAAAAACTTTATCGAATTGAATACCTTCAAGTTTTTTTCCTAATTCTTGGGCCTTATTTATACCTTCAGGGGCAAGATCTATATCTCGAATTCCCTGAAATCTATTTTCTTTATTCCAAACTGTTTTACCGTGTCTAATTAAGTAGAGTTCCATGTTTTAGAGTATGACAGAAATTCAAAAAAATGTGGACAATTAATTTGACTTTTAATTCTTACTTATTTTATTATTTTAAAACTACTTTTTTGAGGTGCTTATATGATTTTAAAAATCCTTCTGTTAGTAATTTTTTTTGCTATCATGATTGGAGTAGGAGTTTTTTCTAGACGTAAAGCCACTGATGTTAACGGTTTTGTTCTTGGTGGTAGAGCTGTTGGTCCATGGTTAACTGCCTTTGCCTATGGAACATCTTATTTTTCGGCAGTAGTTTTTATTGGCTATGCCGGACAATTTGGTTGGAAATATGGGCTTTCGTCTACTTGGGTTGGCCTTGGTAATGCATTTATTGGTTCTTTGCTTGCCTGGGCTGTTATGGGACGTCGTACAAGAGTTATGACTCATCACCTAGATGCAAAAACTATGCCAGATTTTTTTGGTAAACGTTTTGATAGTCTTTCTTTAAGAATTGTTGCTTCTGCTATTGCTTTTGTTTTTCTTATTCCTTATACGGCTTCTGTTTATAAAGGCCTTTCAACACTTTTTGGATTAGCTTTTAATATTGATTATCGCTGGTGTGTTATTGTAATGGCTGTTTTGACAGCTGTGTATGTTATTCTTGGTGGTTATATGGCCACTGCAATTAATGATTTTATTCAGGGAATTATTATGCTGGTTGGCATTACTGCTGTAATTGCTGCAGTATTAAAAGGCCAGGGTGGTTTTCTTTCTGCAATCAATAAACTTTCGCAGATTCCAGTTGATTCTTCTAGTACAAATCCTGCTTTGCTTAAAATGAATGGTCCTTTTGTTTCGTTTTTTGGCCCTGATCCTTTGAATCTTTTTGGAGTTGTAATTTTAACTTCTCTGGGAACTTGGGGATTACCTCAAATGGTGGGAAAATTCTATGCTATAAAAAATGAAAAGGCCGTAAAAACAGGGACAGTTGTTTCAACTTTTTTTGCAGTGATTATTGCCGGAGGATGTTATTTCCTGGGTGGATTTGGCCGTCTTTTTGATGTTCCTGCAATTTATGCTCCAAATGGAAAAATTCTTTTTGATAGTATTATTCCTCAGATGCTTTCTACTTTGCCTGATATTTTGATTGGAATTGTTGTAGTTTTAGTTCTCTCTGCATCTATGTCTACTTTATCCTCTTTAGTTTTGACTTCAAGTTCTACTTTGACTTTGGATGTACTAAAAATTTCAGTTTGTAAAAAACTTGATGAAAAGAAAACTTTACTTGTTATGAGAGTATTGGTATTAGTTTTTATTATTGTTTCTGTGGTTATTGCTTTGAATCCTCCAACTTTTATTGCTCAGTTGATGGGTATTTCTTGGGGGGCACTGGCAGGAGCTTTTCTTGCTCCATTCCTTTACGGTTTATTCAGTAAAAAAGTATCTAAAGCTTCTGTATGGGTATGCTTTGTTTATGGAGTTGGAATTACTGTAGCAAATATTTTCTTAAAATTTATGAATCCAATTAATTGTGGAGCTGTTGCAATGGTTGGTGGATTAATTATTGTTCCTGTAGTTAGTTTGATTACTCCAAAAATGAATAAAAACTTTGTTGATAAAATCTTTGCTTGTTATGATCAGAAAGTTGAAGTTACCAAGAAAACTGTTTTGGTCGAAGATGGTGAAGATGAAGAAGAAAATGATAAATAATTGCTTTTGATTAAATGATTTTTTGATTTTTTGATAAAAAAGGCGGTAGATTTATTCAAAGTGTTAATAAGACCGAATTATTTACCGCCTATTTTTATTTCTTGATTTAGGGTTTATTACAAACCCTAAAAACGGCGAAGTCAAGGCTTTAAGCGTACGCGTGCCTTGACTCGACGTATTTGTATTTATAATTATTCTGCAAATCTAATTTTCTGCCAGATATCATGTACTTTATCAAGATTGTCACCTAAATCTTGCTTAAGAGTACAAGTATAAGCTTGTTCTGGTGCATAGAAAGATTCTTCGATTGTATATTGTTGTGCTTCTTCATTAACTACACATGGATAATGGAATTCATCAATAAAGATTGCGTAATTCTCTGGTCTGTGGAAGAAATTGATAAATTCATTTGCCAGTTCGTAATGTTTTGAATCTTTTAAAATTACAAAACTGTCAATTGTAGCAGGTCCACCTTCTGATGGAATAAAGAAATCAATTGTTTCTTCCCAGCGGCTTTTATCTACTTCACCAAATACAATTTCAGGATAGCCCTGGCAAAGCCAGAAGTCTCCGTTTGCAAAAGATTTTCCAAATCCTTCAGCATCGAATTTAACTAAGTTTGGTTTCCAGCTCATAACTGTTTGATATGCTTGATTTAAGTCAGAATCATCAACACTGTTCATGTCGTGGCCATTGTACAAAAGAGCACAACCAAGAACTTCACGCATTTCATCCATCATAGTTGCATGGCCTGCAAATTGTGGATCGTTGAAAATATCGTAATCTCTGGAATAATTAGGATTTGTTACTTTAGTTTTATTTACCATGATTCCAGTTGCACTCAAAGCGTAAGGTACTGCGAATTTCATTTCTGGATCGTAATCGCATTTTTCAAGGATAACTGGATTGATTTTTGAAGCATTCTTAAAGATGTTGTGATCGATTTCGCGTAACATATCTTGTTTTATCATAATTGAAACGAAATCATTTGATGGAACTACAAGATCGTAGCCCTTTGCACCGGCGCGAAGTTTGGCATACATTTCATCACAAGTTGCATAATTATCGATTTTTACCTTGCAATTGAATTCTTTTTCAAACTTGCGAACTACTGATTCTGGAGTGTAATAAGTCCAGTTGTAAAGATGGAGTGTTCTGTCGTCATTTTTAGAACATCCTGGAATTGTAAAAATAGATGCAGTTAAAAGAGCTGCACTTAAGATTTTAGTGAAGTTTTTCATCGAAAACCCCCAAAGAATTTTATTTTGGTTATCAACCTCAATATTTGGTAAGTGACTTTTCACTTACTTTAGTATATTGCCCACGCAAGAGCTTCAACGAAGTTTGCCGCGAGATTATTTAAGATGAAAAATTATAGCAAAAAACATTGAGCGAGGACAGAGGGGTATGAGGGGGACAGACCCCCTTAAGAAGATTGTATTGAAAACACGGGAGGAAATGCAGAATCTTGCAAAAACACTCGCAGGACGGAACATAGTCTTAAACGGTACACAGTTTGACTGTGCGTCCGCTTTGAAGACATTGTTATGTGCTACTATGATGCAATTGCCTCACTTTTCTTTTCATATATGGAATTATATATGGCACAAGCCAATTCATATCCTAGTAAAGGAGGAACGGCATTCCCAACTTGTGTAAATTGCCTTGCAACTGGTCCTGTAAAAACATAGTCATCTGGAAAAGTTTGAAGTCTTGCACATTCACGAACGGTCATCGTTCTTGGAATAAATGGATGAAGATGTGAACGTCCACCACCACCTGTTCCCCCTGCAATTATGGTTTTTGATGGCAATAGAGGATTCAATCTGTCAACTCTTCCTAATTTATCGCGTTGTCCAAATTCTAAAATCATATAACGCATTAAAGATTCTGCTTTATGATTCCGTGGAATGTTACTCACTGATGATGCTATTGGAGAAGTAAAAACGCTTCCTGAAGGAATATGATTCAGAATTTTATTTGGAAAAATAAATTTCCCTTTTCGGCTTCCTACAATTATCGTTCTCATCCTTTTCTGTGGAACACCGAAGTCAGCTGCATTTATCACTTGAGGTGCTGCAACAGAATAACCAGATTTTCCTAGAAGCTCACATGCTTTTTTTACTTGTATTCCTCCGTCAATCGTCAGAAGTCCATTAACATTTTCTATCAAAAATGTTTCAGGCATAAAGTGAATTATAATGTTTATATAACAAAAAAGTAGATTTCCATATTTTTCATGCATGAATCCTGTTCTTTTAAAGTTTTCTCCGTCTTTTGAAAAACGCTGATTCGCGGCAATGCTGAATGACTGGCAGGGCGGACCGCCGTGAAAAACCCCTTTGAAATTTTTTTCCAATCCTTCTTCTTCAAGCCTTGCAATTACAGCTTCAAAATCTTGCATGTTACCAGAAAAATCTGGTGGTCCCAAGACTTTTTTTGCACCATTTGCACGTAATGTATTGCAAAACATTTCATTTATTTCTACGTCAAAAATTGTTTCGAACCCTGCATACTTGAATCCCAAATCGAGACCGCCAGCACCAGAGAAAAAACTTACACAAGGAATGTTAGAAGCAACAGGTTTTCTTTCATTTACAGGAGTAAACTCTGAAAATGAAAAATCTTCTATTCTAGCTTCATCTGAGTAAACTAAAGAATTATAGTCTAAACCATTCTTTGAGAGGATTTCTTCAAAGGGGATTTCATTTTTTATCGAATATTCTATTAACTCTTTTTGAGTTTTATATGTTAGTTTTTCCATTAAACAATCTCCGTTTTTGCTAGTTCATAAACATCTCTAGCCATTTTCTTTGATGAAAAATCTGGAATATCCCATTCTGTAAGTTTTATTTTATAAAAAATGTGTATACTTCTATGACATGTAGGACACAAAGGCTTTAAATCATCCAGTGTCGTAGTTGTACCATTAGTGTTTAGCGTTGCAGATAAAGGAAGAATATGATGTAATTCCAATATATTAGAATCTGTAAGCCATGGATATTTTTCAACAGGATGCAAGCCGCAAACATCACAAATGTAAACTGGATTAATTTTGAAATATTGTTTCCGTAGCAAAGGACTTCGCTCAATTTTCTGATGCGAATCAAAAGCTTTTCTGCCTTCTGTAACTGCAAATTCTGATACTGCTCTATCTCTAAGTTTAATATCAAGATTTTTAATTTGTGCATAGCTTCGCAAAGATGCAAGTCTTAAAAACTCTTTGTTAGGTTCGTTTTCTCTTTCAGCGGATAAAAAAGGAATTGTCGCACTTAATACTGTGTCGAAATCATTTGTATCGATATATAGTTTTTTATCAAACCAACGAATATATGAAGCCTGTCCCATAAAAACAAGCATTTCTCTTACTTGACGCTCTTCATCGCCAATTGGTAGTCGAGAGGTCGCTCGTAAATTTTTATAATGAGAAAGCTCTTCTAGTCCTGTACAATCATTACCAATCACATAAGAAAAAACATCATCTAAAGACGCTGCATTTTCCTTATTTGCTATTAAAAACTTTAGAATTGCAATAAAAGGAAATATAGGTTCTTTTTCTTTGCTATATTCTTCAAATGCGGGATAAGGATATTGAAAATGAGAAAAGACAAAATTTAGATATTCATCTGGAGAAAAGGGGTTTTTTCCTGCTAGATTTTGACAAAGTTCAGTTATTATAAGGCGATTTTCAAATTTTGTTGCAAGCATTGAGCATTGAAAGACTCTTGCATAATTTCTCCATACTTTATAATGACTTGGAGAAAATGGCAATCCAGTATTCATTTCTAGAGGCTGGCGAAGCAAGTCATCTTTTGTATCAAGTGCAAGCCCATCAAGAGATTTTAATACCTTTGCAATTGCACAAATATTTTCAAATTGAAAATATGTTAGTCTACCTTGATCCACCTCCATCTCATAAATTCCTCTTTTTCTAAAAAAAATCAATACAACAAATATAGCAATTTTTACAAGAAATTTATAGAGGGTATGAGGGGGACAGACCTCCAATTTTTTTTAGAAGCTTAGAGGTCTGTCCCCTGTGGATTAGAGGTCTGTCCCCTGTGGATTAGAGGTCTGTCCCCCACGTATTAGAGGTCTGTCCCCCTGTGGATTAGAGGTCTGTCCCCCTCGAATTAGAGAACTGTCCCCTCCAATAAAACCTCTCTGCAAAAAAAAATCCCCTGTGAATTAACGCAGGGGATAAAATCATAAATTATCGGCTTTTATTTTGAAAGTAAGTTATTTAAGTGTTTTACAAATTCTGCAGGTTCTTTAATTTCTGCTCCAGCTATGAGTAAAGCCTGATCAAGAAGAACTTCTGAAACGTCCAGAATTTCTGATTCATCAGTAATATCTTTAAGTTTTGCAACTAAGGCATGGTCAGCATTTACTTCAAGGATTGGTTTTAAATCAGGTCCAGACTGACCCATAGCTTTCATCATCTGAATCATCTGATAACTTGGGTCGTTTTCGTCAACTACTACACAAGAAGGATTTTCTCCACTTAAAGTTTTAGAAAGTTTTACATCTTTTACTCTTTCTCCAAGAGCTTTTTTAATTTTTTCTACAACAGTTTTGAATTCTTCTTCCTTCTTTTTAGCTTCTTCTTTATCTCCACCAAGATCTTCATCTGAGCCAGATCGGTTTACTGCTTTTAATTCAAAATCCTTATATTTTCCGTATCCAGGTATAACGATATCATCAATATCATCATCCATTATGAGTACTTCAAATCCTTTAGCAACGTATGCTTTTACCAATGGATTTGCACGAAGATTTTTTTCGTCACTGCCAGAAATATAATAAATTGCTTTCTGTTCAGGTTTCATTCTCTGAACATAATCTGCAAAGCTTGTGAAATTATTTTCTCCGTTACCAGAAGCATCTGTTGATTTAAATCTTACGATTTCTGCAATTTCATCTCTATTTGCAAAATCACTGTACAAGCCTTCTTTCATTGGTCTGTTGAAGTTCTTTACAAATTTGTTCCATTTTTCAATTGCTTTCTTTTCTTCGTCTGAACGTTTATCTTCTTCTACTTTACGTGCTTTATCTGCGGTTTCACCCATTTTCTTAAATTCACTAAGTAGTTTTTTTACAGATGAAGATTTAATATTATCAAGAATTCTATTTTGCTGAAGAATTTCACGGCTTACATTTAATGGTAAATCTTCTGAATCAATAATACCTCTTACAAAGCGTAAATAAGATGGTAAAAGTTCTCGGTCATCGTCAGTGATGAATACACGTTTTACATAAAGTTTAAGGCCGCTCTTATAATCTGCCTGATACATATCAAATGGGGCTGTCTGTGGAATAAAGAATAAGGTTGTATATTCCTGTGTTCCTTCGGCGTGTGTATGAACGTAATGGAGTGGATCCAGACTGTCATGTCCAAAAGTTTTATAGAACTCGTTGTAATCTTCTTCTTTGAGTTCAGATTTTGATCTTTTCCATAAAGCAGATGCCGAGTTTACCTGGTCAACTTTACTTTCTTTGCCGGTTTCTTTTCCCTTATCATCATATTTTTTCTGTTCGTAGTGTAAATAAATTGGGAATGCAATATGATCTGAATATTTTTTGATAAGTTCTTCAATCTTCCATCTTGAAGCAAACTCTTTTGAATCATCATTTAAATGCATTTCGATTGCAGAACCACTTGAATCAGCATTGTCAAAACCATATTTTTTAGCAATTTCTGAATCAGCTGCAACTTCATCTATATCATAAGAATTTGTTCCATCTGAAGACCAGTGCCAGATTTTTCCATCACCTGCTGCTTTTTTTGTATAAACATCAATTTTCTTTGCAGCCATAAATGCAGAATAAAATCCTACACCAAATTGTCCTATCAAAGCTGAATCTTTAGCTGCTTCTGATGTCAATTTTTCCATAAAGGCCTTAGTACCAGAACGGGCGATTGTTCCAAGGTTATTAGTGAGATCGTCATCGTTCATACCAATTCCAGTATCTTTTACTGTAAGAAGGGCATTTGCTTCATCAAATGTAATGTCGATTCTTGGTTCAAATTTAATTGATTTGTAAGATTCGTCAGAAACTGTAAGATATTTTAATTTGTCCAAAGCATCTGAAGCATTTGACACAATTTCACGAAGGAAAATATCTTTGTTTGAATAAAGTGAATGAATAAGTAATTTTAGAAGCTGATTAACTTCTGTTTGAAATTCATGTTTTGCCATTTAAAAGCCTCTTATTTGTTTATGATATTATCTTTAAAAATAATAAGAGATTTTTAAATTCGGCAAGTAAAATTTTAATCAAAAATCCGTATATTATTATTTAGTAGAGAGTTTCTCCTAATAATCTGGCTGCAAGAGTAACTGCTAATATTGCGGTTTGATTTCTAATATCAAGGATAGGATTTACTTCTACAATTTCAGCAGATGTTACCAGTCCTAAAGAATACATTTCTTCCATTAAGAGTAAGGCTTCTCTGTTTGTAAGTCCACCTGGTAGAGGAATACCTGTTCCCGGAGCAAACATTGGATCTAAAACATCCATATCAAAACTTACGTGTACCATATCTGCATGAGTTTTAAAGAAAACAATGACTTGTCTTATAATTGCAGGAAATCCCTGTCTTTCAATATCACTCATTGTAAAAACTGTAACACCAGCTTTTTTCATAAGTATTTTTTCACCGGGATCAAGATCACGGCAACCCACAAAACAGATGTTTTTTGGATCAACTTTCTGGCCTTCATAATAAAGATTTGTAAGCTCTTTTAAACCAATTCCAGCAGAAGCGGCTAAACATTCTCCGTGTATATTTCCACTTGGACTTGTTTCTGTATCATTAAAATCCCCATGAGCATCTACATACAGTACTCCAAGTCTTTTATTATTGCTTTTTGCAACTGCGCCCATTCCTGCCAGTGAACCTAAAACTATTGAATGGTCTCCACCTAAAATTAGAGGAAAATCTCCGGCACTTCCAATTTTTTCTACCTGTGCGGCTAATTTTGTACAGGCATTTACGATTGGTTTTAAATATTTAGCCTTTGGATTTCCCATCTGTTCATATTCCTGAGGTTTTGCCCTGAAAATATCGCTGTGTTCGTATGTTTTATGACCTAAAGATTCTAATCTTTCTTTTATTCCTGCTAATCTAATTGCTGAAGGACCCATATCGGAACCATGTCTACTGGCGCCAAAATCTAATGGCATTTCTAAAATGTGTACATTCATATTTTTATTTTAATCAAAATAACATATTAGTCAAAATTAAATAGCAAAAAAAAAAGACTGCCTGAGTTTCAGACAGTCTTGTAATTTTTATTTAGAAAATTATTTCATTTCGTCAAACATAGAAGAAATTTCTTTTTTGTAGATTTCATTAATTCTGAATCTCATAATTTCCTGTTTTGCAGAAAGTTCTACACCAACTTCAAATGGTTTTGTGATTAAACGGAACTTACTGATTCTTTCAAAAGTCTTAAATCCGTTTTTAGCACTTACAAGGTTGTTAATTTCACCATCATAAAGTTTTTGAATTGGTTCAGAATTTAACAAATCTTCATAACTATCGTATTGCATACCGTTTTCTGCTGCGTAGTTTTTAATTTCATCTTCATCAACAAGGATAAGAGCACCAAGGAATTTTTGATCCTGACCTACAACAACAGCCTGTTTGATATATCTTGATTCTCCAAGTTTCATTTCTATTGGAAGAGGTTCAAGATTTTCTCCGCCACTTAAAACAATTGTATCTTTAATACGACCCTTAATCTGAAGTTCATCATGAATGGTCATTATGGCTAAGTCGCCGGTGTGAAGCCATCCATCAACAGTAAATGCTTCTTTTGTTTTTTCTGGATTTTTATAATAACCCTTCATTACTGTTGGGCCTTTAATTTGAAGTTCACCCTGTTTACCGCGACCAAGTACAAATCCTTCTGGATCTACAATTCTTGTCTGAACATGGCGGATTGGAGAACCGATTGTTCCAAAAACTGGATCGGCAAAAGGACGAACAGAAATAATTGGAGCGGTTTCTGTCATACCGTATCCTTCTACAAGATTTACACCAATTGCCCAGAAGAATTCATCAATATTTGGAGCTAATGCACCACCACCTGCAACACCACCACGGAAGTTTTTACCAAGCATAGATTTGATTTTTCGGAAAATGATTAAATCTCCAAGGAAGTATAATGGCCACAAAAGTAACCAGGGAATAAAGAATAATATCCACCAAAGTCCTGTGTGATATCTGCTGAAACATGGATTTTTGTTGAACATTTTACGCTGCATTCTCTTTTGAACAGTTGCAACTCCAATAAAGAAATTGAAGAGGTCGTTTACAATTCCACCTGTTTTACGCATTTTTTTTGTAACACCTTCGTATACTGCTTCGAATACACGAGGAACAGCTGGTAAAATGTGTGGATTCATTGACTTAAAGTCTGCCAACAGAATTGAGCCAACTGGCTTTGAATAAACGATTGTTCCTGCCTGGATAAAAATAACATATTCTACTTCGCGTTCAAATACGTGCCAGATTGGAAGTACACATAAGGCCTTATCACCTGGGTTGATATAAATACGCTCTGGAATTTCATCAAGCTGTGCAAGGAAGTTTCTGTGTGTGAGTTGAACACCTTTTGGAGTACCAGTTGTTCCAGATGTAAAAATGATTGTAGCAAGGTCGTCGATTTTACCTTTTTCAAGTTCAGCTTCAACAAGGCCTTTATTTTCTATACGCCATTTTTTACCTTCTTTCATCAAATCTTCAAAGAAAAGTAATTCAAAGTCTGAATCTTTTGCTGCATTCATCACATCTTCTTTAATATCTTTTTCAAATGAAATAACTTTCTTAATATGTGGAAGTTTTTCTTTTAGCTGAATGATTTTATTTACCTGGGAATTATTTTCAACTATTACAATTTCGCTTTCTGTAATTGAAAGAATTTTTTCAAGATCGATAAGAGTTGCATCACAACCACGAGGAACATCAACTGCTCCAATCAACATAATTCCTATATTTGCATGCTGCCATTCAGCTCTGTTATCAGATATTAAACCTATTGGCTGACCTCTTTTTACTCCCATATTCAGGAGTGCAGCACCAAAATCAAGTGCCAGTTGTACCATTTCGCGGTAAAGAATAGGTTCAAATTCGCCTTTGTTAATTCTTTTGTACTGTGCAATTATTTCCGGGTGTTTTTCTGCAGTACCAAAAATCATTTTAGGAACTGTCATATTTTCATCTAATAACATAATGACCTCATATAACTCTGGATTTTGAATGACATTTTTTTGAAAAAATGTCATTCAAAAATTAGTTTACTCTATTTTTTTTATATGTACAAGTTATGAAATTCTGTTATAGTTTTCTTATGAATTCAAAAGTTGTTATTCAAAAAGCAGAAAATATCAGAGATGTGATTAGATATTTACAGAAATTTAATAATGCCACTGTTGTTATCTATCTTGATGATAAAATTATTGAATCTTCACTATTTTCTTCTCATATTAGGGATATTGCTTTACTTCACAAAGCTGGATTAAAAGTTGTAATAATTCCAGCTGCCCGACAGAGAATTGATGAGGTTTTGGATAATTCCAAAATAAGCTGGAACTTTATAGATAACATCCGAATTACAGACCGGGATGCAATGCCTTTAATTAAAATGGCTGCCTTTGACGTTTCAAATATTGTTATGACAAGTCTTGCGGCAAATAATATTAATGCTGTAATTGGAAATTGGGTTCGTTCAAGAGCAAAGGGTGTTTTAAATGGAATTGATTTTGGAACTGCCGGTGAAATTGAAAAACTGGAAGTTTCTGCTATAAAAACTGTTTTAGATGATGGTTTTATTCCGATTTTTCCTTGTATAGGATGGAATGCTGTAGGACATCCATATAATATTTCTTCTATTTCGTTGGCTCAACAGATTGCAGTAAATCTTAAGGCCGATAAATTATTTTTTATGATGGAAGATGGCGGAGTTAATAGTAAGAAATATAAAATTCCAGAAAACTTTGCTCTTTCGGAAAATGGCGAAGTTCCAGCAATGAATCTTGAAGAAGTAAATGAATTTTTAAAACTAAACTCACCAGTAAAAGTTGAGCCCGGACAGGTTCAAATTCAAAATCTTTTAAAAAAAGCAGAAGAAGCCTGTAAAGCTGGTGTTACTCGTGTTCATATTGTTGATGGAAATCAGGATGGAGTTTTACCTTGTGAAATCTTTAGCGATTTAGGTTCTGGAACAATGATTTATACTTCGGATTATGGTCAGATTAGGCAAATGAATCAGACTGATATTCCTGCGGTTTTAAGAATCATGCGGCCATTTATTGAAAGTGGAAAACTTCTTCCTAGAACTGAAGAGCAATTATCAAATTCAATTAATGATTTTATTGTTTATGAATTAGATGGTGGGGTTCACGCTTGTGCAGCCCTTCATTTGTATAAAGATGGGCAGGCAGAAATTCAGGCGGTTGCTGTTGCAGAAAATTTTACTCATATGGGAATTGGTCCAAAAATGATAGAATTTTTAATTGCAAAATCCCGTGAAAAAAAGGCAAAGAGTATTTTTATTATGACAACTCAAGCCGCAGATTGGTTTGAAAAATTAGGTTTTGAGATTGATAAAATTGAAACTTTACCAGAAGAAAGAAAAAAATTATGGAATCCAGAAAGAAATTCCATGTTATATAGGAAAAAATAATTTAGTTTAATTAGGAGCTTTTATGAAAGTTGTAGCAGATAATTTGATTTGGTATGGAAGAAATTTTGACTATCAGGATGTAAGATATTTTAGTTTTTCTTCATCAGGTTTTTGTTTTGTGATGAAAGGTAAAAAAGCAAGTGCAAAAATTGTAAGTGATCCTCAAAATTGTGATAAAACAACAAAAGGTGTAATTGGAGTTTTTGTTTCGGAAGGAAATGATACAAGCTGGAATTCCCTGCCCGAAGAGCCAACTTACAGATATTCTTTAGAAAATACAGAAAATGATTGTATTTTGTTTGAATCAGAAGAAGAAAAAACAGTAACAATTAGAGTAATAAAATTTTCAGAAGCTCCATTTGGATACGCTGGATTAAAATCTCTTGAAATTGAAGGAAATCTAAACCCAGATTTTTTAAAGGATTACCAGAATAATAATCAACTTAAAGTTGAAATTATTGGCGATAGTATTACTTGTGGTTATGGAATTGAAGGTGTTTTTAATAAAGATTCCTTTACAACTCAGCAAGAAAGAGCTGATAAGTCTTATGCATTTTTAACAGCAAAATTGTTAAATGCAAAATTACAGTGTTGCAGCTGGAGTGGAATTGGTCTTGTTTCAAAATACGTTGATGAAAATACAATTAATCCAGATACAGTAATTACAATGCCGCTTTTGTGGCCATATACAGATCGTCAGACACAATTAAAACTGGGCCTGGAACCAAGTGTTTGGGATGAAAGTAGATTTAGTCCAGATTTAGTTATTGTTCACCTGGGAACAAATGATGCCAGTTGGGTAAAAAAAGTGGAAGAAAGACGTTTACTTTACGTAAGTGCATTAAGAACTTTTATTGAAGCAATTCATAGAAGAAGTCCTAAGGCTAAAATTCTTTGTGCTCTTGGAGTAATGGGGCAGGATTTGTGTGATTCAGTTGAACAGGCAATTGGTGAAGTAAAAAAAGATTTTCCTAAACTTTCTCTTAAGGCTGTAAAATTTCCTGTTCAATCAGATGATGATGGTATTGCAGCAGATTGGCATCCAAGTGCAAAAACTCATAAAAAAATGGCTGAACAATTAACAAAAGAGTTAGAAAAGTTTATAAATTAAGGTAAATTGCCCGAAATTCGACTTTTTTGAAAATTAAACATAAAATAGATTTTACAACAAAATTATTCTTTAATTTTGTAAACCGCAAGTTGTATCAACAACTGAGGATTTACAAAACG